>CAMQRG010000214.1 GCA_947036475.1 uncultured Clostridia bacterium | reverse complement strand
GATAGCGTAGCGTCTCGTGGGCTCGGAGATGTGTATAAGAGACAGTCCATCAGCATATCTCCTTTACTGCACTTCCCTTTATTTATATTACTTCATCAGACTTTAATTCGTCAATCATGTACATGCAGTTTATTACCTCAATTTGCATTTTGGCGATTATACTGCCAATTTGTATCAAAAATTATGAGAGGAAAGCCGGTAAGTTATTTTGCAAAAGCCGGACATTTGTTCCGCTAATGGCTATATCCTGTTGGTTTTCCGCTATGGAAAAAAGAGGATATTTTTTCAAATGATTAGGTTAATGGCATTTCTTTACTGCTTTCCCAATAAACCTGAAACAATAGAGAGAATAATGCGATAAACAGGGCTGAAAATTGGAGAAAGGAGAAGTTTGCGGCGGCTTCCCGGGACGAACACCCCGAAAGAAGCGGCTTTGCAACCTTTGCGACAGGTGATAAAAATGGCAGGAAAACCCTTAGATGTGGAGATTTTTGTACGGCGGAACGGAGAACTGCTCCCATATGACGAGCTGACAGAGGAGGAAAAGCGTGCGCTTTCGGAGAGCCTGAATAAACGTGCGATTCGCGCGGCAGCAGGGCTGCGGGGGTATGACGTGGAGTTCTTGGATTCTGCACAGGAGCAAAAAAAAGAAAAAAAGCAGCGCTGACCCTGCACAGCCAGAAGTTGTCCGCATAGATTGAAAGTAGGACGCGCCCTGAAAGGAAATGGGACAAGGCGGGGCACGTCCTGCCGAAGTTCAAAGAAGGGAGGAATTGCGATGCTGGAAATTGCGGAAGGAGTGGCTGCAAACCTGTTGGTTTTATCTGCGGTATTTGCGGCGGGCTTTTTGCTGGGCTATGTGGCAGGGCGTTTTCTGCGCCAGCCCAAAAAGGAGCAGGAGAAAAAGGTAAAGGCATGGCTGCTCTGGGCGGTCACGAATGCGGAACAGGAGATGCAGGGCGCGCCGGGCAGGCTGAAGCTGCGGCGGGTATATGACATGTTTGTGCGGCGGTTTCCGGCTGTGGCTCTGGCAGTTTCATTTGATACGTTCTGCGAATGGGTAGACGATGCGCTGCAAGAGGTAGTAGAACTGCTGACAGACGCGGGAACGAACAGCATGGACGGTACCGCAGAAAAAGGAAAGGAGGCAGATATAAAGTGAACCGGAAAACAATACTTGCTAACAAAAGCAATTACGGCGGAAAACGCAGGAAAACGGATATTCGTTATATTGTAATTCATTATACCGCAAACGATGGGGACAGCGCGGAGGCAAACGGGCGGTATTTCCAGACACGCGTAACAGGCACGTCGGCGCATTATTTCGTAGATAATACGGACGTTGTGCTGAGCGTGCCGGAGGAATGCACAGCGTGGGCAGTCGGCGGCAAAAAATACCCTTCCGCAGACAGAACAGGCGGCGGAAAGTGGTTCGGGAAATGCACGAACAAAAACAGCATTTCCATTGAACTCTGCGATACAATACGCAACGGGCAGTATGATTTTTCAGAAAGAACGCTGGCAAACGCGGCTTTGCTCTGCCGGGAACTGATGCAGAAGTATCATGTCCCATTGGATAATGTGATACGTCATTTTGACGTGGTTGGAAAAATATGCCCCGCGCCGTTTGTGGAAAACGCGGCGGCATGGCAGGCGTTTCGGGAAAGGCTGGGGGATGAAATGGTGGAAATGGTTCAGGTGGAAATCGACGGGAAAATCGTAGACATGGAAGGGATACAAAAAACAGACAAGAAGGGAAACGCAACGAATTTCGTAAAGCTGCGCGTTTTGGCGGAAATGCTGGGTTATGAGGTGTCCAGCAGGGGCAGCATGGCGGTTCTGCAGAAAAAGGAATAGGAACACCGCCCCTCACTCTGCGGAAAGAATCAGGCTGACGCGCCGTTCCGCTTTATAAAAAACGACTTTTTCAACGGCAGAGCAGAAAGCGGCGCGTTTTTCCGCAGGGGAAAAGCTGTCCATTTGCAGCATGGCGCAGAGGGAAAGGGACGAAAGGGAGGCCTCCGGCGGCGGGGGCGTCCCTTTTTTCTGCTCCAGAGTTTGAAGCGTTTCGAGCAGGGCGGTTTTATTTTTTTTGTATTCCTCTAAGGTGTCTATGCCGTCCAGAAACGCCTCTTTTGCTTTTTGCAGACGCGCCTCTGCTCTGGCAATGGCCTGTTCCAAAAGCGCGGATTCCCCGTTATTTTCCGGCGGCTTGCGAAGGGCGCAGCGGCAGGGGGCTCCGGCGGCTCTGTCCAATGCGGAAAAGACAGCAGGCAAAAGCACGCGGGAAGAAAGCGAATGCGAAACTGTGCAATTTCCATGAGCATAGCCGCCGCATTGCAGTGTAAACTGGGCTTTTCCGGCAGCGGAAAAAACAAGGCTGCGCCCGCAAGCGGAGCATTTTACCATGCCGCTCAGCCAATGCCTGCCCGCGTCCTCCACGCGGCTGTGGGGCGGGACGGCGCGTTTTTGCAGGCGTTCGGCGGCGGCGTCCCAGAGCGCGGCGGAAACGACAGGTTCCCAGCTGCCCTGGGTGATGATGGTTTCAGGGTTGTTAAAATCTCGCCCTGCGGCACCGGAAGGCGTCCAGTGTGCATAGCCTTTATATACGGGGTTGTGCAGGAGGTAGGAAACGGCGCGGGTATCGAACGGATTGCGGCGGTTTGTCAGGCAGCCCATTTTGTTCAGGCTCTGGCAGATGCGGAAAATAGATTGTCCGGCGGCATACTGCCGGAAGATATAGGAAACAATTTCCGCCTGCTCCGGCACAATGGCAAGGCTTTTGCCCGCGTTGCGGTAGCCGAAGGGGGCGCGTGCCTGATATTCGCCCAGAGCGGCTTTCCGCGTCATGCTCTTTTTGACCTCCTCGGCAAGATTCAGAGAGTAATATTCCGCCATTGCTTCGAGCATACTTTCATAAATGACGGCAAATTTATCGTCCTGCGGGACAGGCTCTTTTACGGAAATGACACGTATGCCGTCTTTTTTCAGCAGGGCTTTATAGAGAACGGCGTCCTGCCTGCTGCGGGCAAAGCGGTCGAATTTATGGACGAATATGGCTTCAATCTGGTTGGATTTTTTTCGTGCCTGAAGAATCATAGACTGGAAAGCGGGACGTTTTTCCGCGTTTCTGCCGGAAATGCCTTCATCGGCAAATACAAACTCACTGGGAATGGAAAAGCCGTTCTTCCGGGCAAAGGCAAGAATTTCCTCCAACTGTGCGGCGGGGGAATATTCGGTCTGGTCTTCTGTGGATACGCGGATATAGGCGGCGGCAATAGGCATGGCGGCGGCCTCCTTCGTGCGGTTTCCTTATCAGGATATTGGGCGGCAGGAAGTCCTATGACGGTTGTCGGGGCAGTTTTGGGTTTGACGCGGCAGAGTGATTTTTGCAGGAATTTTGGGGCAGTTTTCTGTCAAAATATACCTGTTTTAGAAAAAATGTCGAAATATATTGAAATCGGCGGGTATTCGGTGTAACATAATGG
>CAMQRG010000213.1 GCA_947036475.1 uncultured Clostridia bacterium | reverse complement strand
GCGTCAGATGTGTATAAGAGACAGGTATAACCGTCCTCATGGTTCTGTATTTGTGCAGGTTAAAGAAACTGCATACCAAAACGGTGTGGCAGAGTATCAGTTTGTGGTTGAGGATACGGGAATCGGCATCGGGGAGGAATTTAAGGAACACATCTTTGAGCCCTTTACACAGGAGCATCAGGATTCGAGAACGCACTATAACGGCGTTGGGCTTGGCATGTCCATTGTGAAAAAGCTGGTAGACCAGATGAAAGGGACCGTTGAGGTGGACAGTCAGGTTGGCAGAGGAAGCGTTGTCTGCATCACCCTTCCGTTCCATGTCGATGAGGCAGGGGGCAGACGTCCTGCTGTCGTGGAAGAGCCGGACGATATGGGCGATGTTGCAGGAATGCGCGTCCTTTTGGTCGAGGATAATGAAATCAACCGCGAGATTGTGGAATTTATGCTGAAAGAAGCAGGGGCAGAGGTTGTAACGGCGGTCAATGGCAAAGCGGCTGTAGATGCTTTTACGGCGTCTGCGCCTGGAACAATTGACTGTATCCTGATGGATTTGATGATGCCGGTTATGAGCGGCTATGAGGCGTCCCGTGTGATACGCGGTCTGGAGCGTGCAGACGCGCAGACCATTCCGATTATTGCGCTTTCGGCAAATGCGTTTGAGGAAGACGTCGCGCTGGCAAAAGATGCGGGGATGAATGAACATCTGGCAAAGCCGGTGGATATCAGGAAGATGCTGAGAACGATGAAGCGTTTGAAACGCTGACAGGAACGCAAAGCGGCGGGCGTTACAGATTTTGAAACAACTTTGGAGGTGAGAAAGTGTGAAAAACATGGTTTTTCCACGTTTCTTAAAAATCAGTATAGCATTGGTATTATGCCTGAATATCGTTATATTTGCTTTTTTGGGAATATCCATTCAAAAAATGAGCCGTAACACGATTGAAAATATTGGCGCGGCCTATATGGCCGGAATGAATGAGCAGGTATCCCTGCATTTTGAAACAATCATTGACCTTCGCCTGACGATGGCAGAATCCATAGCGCATATTGCGGTGGATGAAACAACCTCCAGCTATGGTTCAAAAGCGGCAATCGAATACGGCGCGCAGGCAAGACATTTTTTGTGTGCTGCGTTGTATTCCTCTGACGGAGAGATTGAAATGATTTACGGAGATTCTGTGCAGCTCAATCATCCGGAGCAGTTTTTGGAGAGCCTGAAAAACGGGGAACGCAAAACGGCGTCCGGTGTGGACAGCAACGGGGAAGACGTCATTTTATTCGGCGTTCCCTGTGAGTATCCCATGGCAGATGGGGAATCCAGCCTTGCTATTGTTGTGGGGCTTTCTTCCAGATATATGGGAGAGGTGCTGTTTCTTGATTCAGACAGTTCTCTGGTATATTCCTATGTCATTCGCAATGACGGCAGTTTTGTGGTGCGGGACGAGGGAAGTACGAATAATAATTATTTTGACAGGCTTTACCGTATTTTTGAAGGGCAGAGCCAGGAGGCGGATTTTTATGTCAGGCAGCTGACCTCCGCGATGAATGCGGGTGAGGATTATTCTGTGATATTGCAGAACGGAGAATCGCGCTGCCATCTGTACTGCACCGACCTGCCATACTGCGAATGGTATCTGGTGACGGTGCTGCCGTTTGACGGGCTGGACCACGCCATTGCCGGTATGAGCATACGGTGGCTGACTATCGTTTACGTTTCTTCCTTTGCCG
Organism: uncultured Clostridia bacterium; assembly: GCA_947036475.1. Lineage (GTDB taxonomy): Bacteria > Bacillota > Clostridia > Lachnospirales > Anaerotignaceae > Anaerotignum_A. The sequence goes on along the minus strand of CAMQRG010000213.1, from coordinate 1,761 downwards.
TAATCGCTATGCTCCTTGGTATTTTTTATCAGTATTTCAGAGTGTTCCGAAAGCAGGTATTGGAGCTGGAGCGCGTGAATAAGGAAATGGATATAGCGCGGGAGGCGGCGGAAAAGGCGCGAAAAGAAGCAGAGTACGCCAATGCGGCAAAGCAGGATTTTCTTTCCAGCATGAGCCACGACATCCGAACGCCGATGAACGCCATCATAGGCATGACGTCTTTGGCAATGTCCAATACGAACGACCCGGACAGGGTGCAGGAATATCTGCGTAAAATTTCGGTATCCAGTAAGCACCTGCTGGGACTGATTAATGACGTGCTGGATATCTCGAAGATTGAAAGCGGCAAAATGACGCTGAATATTGAACCAATTTCCCTGCGGGATGTGATGGACAGTATTGTCAATATTATGCAGCCGCAGGTGAAGGCGAAAAACCAATATTTTGACGCGGCGGCGTATGAGATTCTTTCGGAGAATGTATGCTGTGACAGCGTGCGTCTGAATCAGGTGCTGATTAACCTGCTGGGCAATGCCGTGAAATTCACGCCGGAGAATGGCTCGATAAAAGCCGCAGTTTATCAGGAGGCACTGCCGGAGGATACTTCCTGTGTACGGACGCATTTCATTGTGAGCGATACGGGCATTGGTATGTCGAAAGAATATCAGGAGGTTATTTTTGATTCCTTCAGCAGAGAGGATAACGCCCGCGTGCAGAAAACGGAAGGTTCAGGGCTGGGTATGTCAATCACGAAGTACATCATAGACGCGATGGGCGGCAGTATTTCTGTTCACAGCGAACAGGGCAGGGGAAGTGAGTTCCATGTCGTTCTGGATTTGGCAAAAGCGGAAGGATGGGAGCCGGATATCACGCTCCCTGACTGGAAACTGCTGGTTGTGGACGAAGATGAATGGCTGTGTACCAGTGTGGTGCAGTCCCTGCAGTCGCTTGGTTTACGCGCGGAATGGTGTACAGATGTTGGACGTGCAGTGGAGCTGGCAGATGAACATTTCCGCCGAAATGATGCTTACCGGCTGATGCTGCTGGGCTGGAAACTGCCGGGCATGAACGGGATAGAAGCCGCGCAGAAGATTCGCCAGAGTTGTGGGAAAGACAGCCCGACACTGTTGCTTTCTGCCTGCGATTGGAGCGGTATGGAGGAAAAAGCCAGAAAGGCGGGAATTTCCGGATTTATCCCCAGACCGCTGTTCCGGTCAGTTCTGTATGATGCTTTGGAAACATTCACAGGCGAGACGGCGGAAGAAATAAAGGTTTCCAAAGTGGAAAACAATCTGGAACTGAAAGGAAAACATATTTTACTTGCGGAGGATAACGAACTGAACTGGGAAGTCGCAAGGGAACTGCTTTCTGTGCTTGAACTGGAACTGGACTGGGCAGAAAACGGGCGGATATGCCTTGAGAAATTTGAAAAATCTCCTGCCGGATATTATGATGCCATACTTATGGACGTGCGGATGCCGGTAATGGACGGCTACGAAACGACCAGAGCGATTCGGGGGCTGGGACGCAAAGACGCAGATATTCCCATTATCGCGATGACGGCTGACGCTTTTTCGGAGGATATCCAGAGATGCCTGGAATGCGGCATGAATGACCATCTGGCAAAGCCGATTGATATTCAGGCAGTTGTCCGCAAGCTGAAGAAATATTTGAAATAATAAGAACCTATCCGTAAATTATCTACGCACATCCTGCTTCATCTTTTCCGGCAGTCTTTGTCGCTTTTCCTTGCCGTACCAC
>CAMQRG010000212.1 GCA_947036475.1 uncultured Clostridia bacterium | reverse complement strand
CTATGCTTCTGTCATTGCCAATTGGACTTCCTTCGTATACAAATATATAGCTAAACCACGCTTTGGCTGGTGTTATGATAGTTTTAGTTTCCTGTTTTCCAGGGGCAAGCGAAAAATATAAACTTCTTGAAGTCAGTGTTACCCATTTTCCCCATATTGATTTATCATTTATCTTTGAAACCATTTTCATGATTTCGTTTTCCTTCGCCATCAATGTCCCCGCTGTCAGACTCCCTCCAGTATCACCCATCAGGCCAATCCGCTTCAGTACCTCCGATACGCTGGCGTTTTCCAGAGCGTCCTTATTCACAGCATACACCGCCTCCAGCATCTGCCAGAACGTCCCCGCCGGTATTCCCGCGGCAACCTCCCCCGCTGTGCCGAAGTTCTGTACCATATCCGTCATTAAATCCATGCTTTCGTAAAGGTTCTGGAACAGCACGACAAGCGCGCCGTATTCATTGCTGCCCTCTATGCTGCCCGTCGTGCGCAGGCTCTCCGTCACGTTAATTTCAAAAATCTGCGTGGACAAAATTTCCTTGTTATCCTTCCATATGGAAATCTGCGTCTGCAAATGCCCCACTTTTTCCAGCGCCGCAGTTGTCAGCAGGAACTGGCAGCGTCCGTTTTCCGGCTCTGTAATTTCCCCGTCGTTGAAAATCTCCCCGCCGTTTTCCGGCTTGCGCATGTAAATGCGTACCTCGTGCCCCGTCAGGTCAACCGGCACACCGTTGTTGAATAAAAACACGTCTAAATAACGGCTGTCGCTGTCCTTCTGCACCGCCGTTATAATATCATAAGGCTTTACGTTTACATCAAGTTCCAGCCTGTTGTATGTTTCCGCCATCAAAGCCACCTCCATTCCGGCTCGATCACTAATTTTTCCACGTTTCCCGTCCAACTGACAGTATTTTTCCATGTTTCCAGCCTTGGGAACTCCTCACTGCCAAATTTGCTGTTACGGCTCTCATTGCCCTTATAGACTTCCATGCTCCCGCTGTCAACCGTAATATGCCCGTCCACGCCGGACAGCGGGAACGCCATACCGTTTATATTCAGCGTAATGTCCCTGCCATACACCGTAATTGAAGGCTGTGCATAAACCGTCCCCGGATTGTACACAGCCTGCGGCTTCAGCAGCTCCAGACTGTCCCCAAACGGGTTCACAGAGCGTTTGAACGGCTTTGTATCTATCGTCACCTGAAATTTCTGGAATGTCCGCATCATCTGCGCAATGCTGATTTTGTTGGAAATCATCACATCATACGCCTTGTCCGGTTCGGTCGAAAATATCATCCTGCCGGAGCCGACAAGCCACGCCGCCACTTCGTCCAGTCTGCGGCGGTTAATCAGGGCGCACTCCATCGTCCGGTCATAACTGCTGTATGCCCCTTCGTCCACATGCAGAGAGCCGTTCCGCCCTGCAATCTCCACCCGCTCCACACGCCGCTCCGCCCGTACCGTTTCCGGCATTTTTGTTACCCGCACGCCCATGCTCCTGCTGTCAATATCCCTGAACCGGAACCACGATTCAAATATCACGCTCCCGCCTCCTTTCCCGCATGAAAAAAGAACGCCTGTTTTTCAGACGTCCTTCCATGTTTTTACAAAATATGCTATACTGTTCTCGTTACCGCACCCATTCTGGTAACAGAAAGGGGGTGTCCATGTGGATAAGCCATTAACTTTTGTCCTTTCTGTATTGGCAAGTGTAGCAGCGTACTACATATGCAAGTGGTTAGACAGATAGGATCAGCGGCAACCTAGCCCGACGTGCGGGAAGCTCCGCTTCCTGCTGCAACAGACGGTTGACTTCTCCGAAAAAGAAGGAGAACCCTCGCGCGTACTCGCAATACGTTCGGGGGTTCGTCCTTTTTGTCCACATGGACGCCATTTTCTTTTGCCTACTGGCATTATAACATATGCAGCTTTTCATTGCAAGTTCCTTTTCAGCCGCCCCTTGCCGCGCTCTGTTGTCTGCGGAAAAACTCCAATTCCGTCGCCAGACGCCGCGTGTCCCTGTCGTTCCCGTTGTTAACTGTGTCAATATACAAATTGATATCGCCATAGCTGTAATTCCTGTTTCCACCTGCCCCTGCGCTTTCCGCTGTCATTGGCGGGTTTGCGATGCTTGCCAGACTGCCGGAAATGCTCCTGTTGATATCCCGCATTTTCTCTGTCCAGCCGCTGTCAAGGCCTGCGGCCATATAGCCGCCAATCTCCGCAAATACCTTCGACGGGGACGCAATCCCCAGTTCTGCCTTTGCCCCTGCAATCGCCGCCCGGACTGTTGATATAATTGCTCCGACAACGGCGCTTTCGCCATTTGCAATTCCCTGTGCCATGCCCAGCATCATCATATTTCCAATGTCAATAAATTCACTCTGATAGCTTTCTATCTGTGCAGTCAGCCTGTTTTTCAGTTCCTCAATGTAATCCATCAGGATAGACTCCTGTTCCGCCATGCCCTGCGTAATGGTAAGGAAGTTCTGTTCCTGTGTGTCCTCATTCGCGCCGGTTACGGCGGAGGAAACCGTCTGCGCGACAATCTGCCCTATTCCTTCGCCATCGGCCTGCAAACCTGCTTTTAATCCTTCCGCCGCCTGCTGGCCCGCCTCCTGCATCTGCGCCCTGACGCCCTCCAAAGCCTCCGGCAGACGCTGGGCGTAATTCTGTTCCAGCGCGTCCAGTTCGCCTTTATAAAACTTTTCCGCCACATTCTGTGCGGTCTGCTGTTTCTGCTCAAACAGCGACACATACTGGTCGAATTTCGCATCAGAAAGGGAAATCAGCTTATCCATGTAGGCAAGGGCGTCGTCCACACCCATGCCGGAAATCTCGCTGACAATACCGTCGGAAATGCCGCGCCCCCGCAGGCGCTCGATGGCTTCACCGTATTCCTCCAGCTTGCGGATTTCGTCCTCAATATCCCCCAGCCGGAACAGTTCATTTCCTTCCTCCGTTTTCACGCGTTCAAACAGGGAGCCGTAGCCCGCCAGCTTGTCCCCCAGACTGCTCTGGCTTCTTTCGATTTCCGAAACCGCCGCATCGTATTCCTTCTGGAACGCCTGCAAAGCGGAGAGCCGTTCCTTGAGCGCGGTTTCCTCCTGCTTTCTGTTCCAGTCGGATTCCAGCTTTGCGATTTCGTCCAAAAGCTTCTGCTTGCCGGCTTTCTCGGCTTTTTCCAGCTCCTTGTATTTTTCGGCGATGCTTTCCTCGTACTGCTTCCGCTCCGCCTCAGCCTGTTCTGCCGCCGCCTGGTTCTGGATTTCCGCCAGCCTGCCATTGAGCGCCTTCGCTTCTTTTTCCAGCACATCGCCGACCTTCTGCGCCGTGCGCCGGGCAAACGGGACAATGCCCTCAATCCCTTCCGCAGCAGAAACCGCGCCCATTGCCATATCTTCCGCCGCGTCCGCAACCATTCCAGCCGCATTTTCAATGCCATACTGAATATTCTAACGCTTCGGAGCCACCGTTTTATAGCTTGAGAGCCACCTCGGA
>CAMQRG010000211.1 GCA_947036475.1 uncultured Clostridia bacterium | reverse complement strand
CGTTTTTCCTGAGTTTATAGGAAAAAATCCATGCTGTTTTTGCCATTTCCCTCTCTCCTTCCCGAATTTAGGTTAAGTGTTTTTATATTAACACAACCTCATTGCCATGTCAAAATGGGTGGCACCTTCGTGCCGCCCATCTTAGAACATTTTTAATAGGTAACTGTTTATTTTATTCTTCTTCCTCCTGCGGCATTTCCTTCACAAAGCCGCACTTCTCATTGGAGCAGACGATTTTCGGGTTTTTACGCCCCTTGATTTCCAAAAAGCTGCCGCAGTTCGGACATTTTTCCCCTGTCGGCTTATTCCATGACATAAAACCACATTCCGGATTATTTTCGCAGCCGTAATACACGCGGCCTTTTTTCGTTTTCTTAATCAGCACTTTCGCGCCGCAATCCGGACAATTTACGCCGGCAGGCTCAAAATAAGGTTTCGCATTCTGGCAGTCCGGAAAGCCCGGGCAGGCAAGGAATTTCCCGTACCGCCCATATTTAATCACCATATTCCTGCCGCATTTCTCACAGAGAACATCGCTGACCTCATTCTTAATTTCCACTTTTGCCAGCTTTTCCGTCGCATCGTCCACACAACGTTTGAAATCCGGGTAAAAGTCGCGGATAATCTGTTTCCACTCCTCATTGCCCATTTCCACCTCGTCCAGACGCTTTTCCATATTCGCAGTGAAATCCACATCAACAATCTCACTGAAATAATTTTTCATAATATCGTTCACGACTTCCCCCAGTTCTGTCGGGAAAAGGTTTTTCGCTTCTTTTGTCACATAATTGCGCGCCTGTATGGTCGTCAGTGTCGGAGCGTATGTGCTGGGGCGGCCTACGCCAATCTCCTCCAGGGTTTTAATCAGCGAAGCATCTGTAAACCGCGCGGGCGGCTGCGTGAAATGCTGTTCCGGCAGCAGCTCCTCCAGCTGAAGCACATCGCCCTCAGAAAGCTGTGGAATGACTTTATCCTCTTCTTCTTCGCCTTTGCTGTATACCTCCAAAAAACCGCTGAACCGCAGGCGTGAACCGGACGCGCGGAACCCATATTCCCCTGCCTCCAGCTTTACGGAAAGCGTATCATACACCGCAGGGCTCATCTGGCTTGCAACAAAACGTTCCCAAATCAGCTTATACAGGCGGTACTGGTCTTTGGAAAGGGAATCCTTAATGCTGTCCGGTGTGCGTGTCACGTTCGTCGGACGGATTGCCTCATGGGCGTCCTGTGTCCTGCCCTTGGATTTATAGACCACACGCTCCGGATTTACAAATTCCTCCCCGAAATTTTCCTTGATAAAACCGACTGCCGCGTCATACGCCTCGTCAGAAATACGGAAAGAGTCTGTTCTGATGTAGGAAACGAGACCGACCGTCCCTTCCCCCTTGATTTGAATACCTTCATACAGCTGCTGCGCAATCAGCATGGTTTTCTGCGTTGCCATGTTCAGGTGCTTGCTTGCCTCCTGCTGCATGGTGCTGGTGGTAAAAGGTGCGACAGGTTTTTTCTGTCTGCTGCCCGTTTTAACCTCCGTCACGCGGAAGTCCTGTCCTTCCAGCCCGGAAAGCACTGTATCTGTTTCCTCTTTGCTGGCAAGTTCCATTTTTTTATCAGGGCTGCCGTAAAACCTTGCGTCAAAATGCTTTCCGTTTTTATCTGCCAGTTTTGCGCCCAGCGTCCAATATTCTTCAGGAATAAATTCGTTGATTTCTTCCTCCCTGTCACAAATGAGCCGCAGAGCCACAGACTGCACCCTGCCGCCGCTCAGCCCTTTCTTCACCTTTTTCCACAAAAGGTCGCTGACCGTATAGCCAACGAGCCTATCCAGCACCCGGCGCGCCTGCTGTGCGTCCACCAGATCCATATCGATATCCCGCGCCTCCGAAATGGAACGCTTGACTGCCGTTTTTGTAATCTCGTTGAATGTAATGCGGCTGATGGGTTTTTCCTCGCCCAGATTCAGCGCGTGCAGCAGATGCCAGCTGATTGCCTCGCCTTCGCGGTCCGGGTCAGTTGCAAGGAATACTTTGTCCGCATTTTTCGCGTCCCGCCGCAGTTTGCTCAAAAGCTCGCCTTTGCCGCGAATGGTGATGTATTTGGGTTCAAAATCATTCTCAATGTCAATGCTCAGCTGGCTTTTCGGCAAATCGCGGATATGTCCCATAGAAGCCTCAATTTTATAGCTGCTCCCCAAAAATTTGCCTATGGTCGTGGCTTTCGCAGGCGATTCCACGATAACCAGATATTTTTTCCCGCTTTTCTTTGCCGTGGGCTTTTTCTTTTTTACACTTTCTGTGGTTCCTTTTGCCATACTCCACCTCAAAATCAGCTTTCCCTGACGTATCCCGCCTGCGGCACCTTTCGCACCAGCCCGGAGAGTTCCAAAAGGGATAAGATATATTGTACTTCCTGTATATTCATATGCAGCTTTCTGCAAATCGTTTCCGCCGCGACAGGAGTCCCGTCTTCAATCATTCCATAGACCTTTTCTTCCTCCGGCGAAAGGGACGCACCCGCTTTTTTGCGGAAAGCCTCTTTTTCTTTTTCCTGATAGGCAATGCCCAGTTCAAACAGAATATCGTTTCCTTCCGTTACAATGGGACAGCCCTGTTTAATCAAAGCATTTGTGCCTTCACTCAACGCGCTTGTCACATTTCCCGGCACAACGAAAACATCACGCCCGTTTTCCAGTGCAAGGTCTGCCGTAATCAGCGTGCCGCTTCGTTTTCCCGCCTCCACTACAACAACAATCTGGCTCAGGCCGCTGATAATACGATTGCGGAACGGGAAATTCTTTGGAACTGCCGGCATGCCCGGAGGATATTCGGAAATGATGCAGCCATTTTCTATAATCCGCTCCATCAGCGCAATATTTTCCGCCGGATAGCAGACATCTACGCCGCAGCCCAGTACGGCAATCGTCTTTCCGCCTCCGTCCAGTATGCCCTTATGTGCCATGCTGTCAATTCCGCGCGCCATGCCGCTGACGACCACAATGTTTGCCTTTGCCAAATCCTTCGCAATGCGGTACGCAACTTCCGCGCCGTATCGTGAGCATTTCCTTGCGCCTACAATTGCCACAGTGTCCAAATTTTCATCTGGCAGTTCGCCTTTCACGTATATCCCTACTGGCGGGTTATAAATTTCCAGCAGGAGCCCGGGATAGCGAGGGTGGCGGAAGGAATAAAAATCAATCTGTTTTTCTTCCAATTCTATAATCCAGTCATTTAATGTATCCTCATCTCTGGAGGAAACCAGCTTCTGCGCAAGTTTATCAGAAAGCCCGCGGACTTCCCTGATTTCAGCGGGCTTTGCCCGCCAGACGGCCTCCGCACTGCCGAAGTGTTCCAGAAGCAGGTTTGCCCGTTTGAAGCCGATTCCTTCTATACGGGACAGCCAAAGCATGTAATATTCTTCTATTTTGAAACACTCCCCTCCTAATGAGTTACGCACTATACTATCTGTCTCTTATACACATCTGACGCTGCCGACGACTCCTTACGTGT
>CAMQRG010000210.1 GCA_947036475.1 uncultured Clostridia bacterium | reverse complement strand
ACACGTAAGGAGTCGTCGGCAGCGTCAGATGTGTATAAGAGACAGCTCCTGCAAATCCCGAACATCTCCAACGCCCCGTTCCTTCATTTCCGCAATAATCCTTCTTACATTTTCTAATGACACAGAACATTCCCCTTTTCTTATTCTTACTAAAATCCATATCTGGTAAAACGCCCCTGCAAGGCTTTCCAATCCCATCGGAGCGTTTCATCTTATTATTTAGTCCATTCCATCACGCTGTTTCCAGCTTCGCCCGCATATCCTGCGGCCACCATGCCGCTATGTCCTTGAACCCAATATAAATCAGCGCGCCATAAGCAATATGCAGCAGAAACATGCCGGGATTGAAAATTTCCCTCATCACAGATGAAAAGAACGCAAGGCTGGCTTCCCTCGTCATCGAGAACAGTATCTCAATCTGGAAGACCATAATCATAAAGACGGAACACGCCGCCGCATTTATGCCAAGCGCGAAATCCCTGTCCGGCCAATCTGAAAGGAACGCCTTCGCCGCTGCAAATGTCAGCAGCGCCTGCAAACCAAACAGCTTGGTATACCCAACGTTCGCGCCGGAGTATGCGTCCCATCTGTGAAGGCCATACCGGGTACACCAATAATACACAAAATACAGAGCCGCTACAAACAGCGCCATAAAAATCGCTTTTTTTACCATGTACCTCCCTTTCATTTCTAACACCTCATGTCCTGCACTTACAGAATAAACGGCAGCCGTTACGAGTCCAACCGCCAGAGCGAAAAACCCCGCTCCATTGATATACTTTTCAGGAAAAAAGGAATGAATGGTGAACCAGACAGGTATGAGCAGCACTGCCATTGCCAGCCATACAAATTTAGCCTTTAATAAAGTTTTTTGCGCCTTTTCCTTTTTTGACTGCAATTCGATGAGATTTTTCTCCGCTTTTTTCCGGTAATCTTCCATAACAATCCTTTCCCCTGAAAGCAGCTCATTTACCGTAATTCCCAAGATGCCGCATAATTCCAGCATAATGGATACGTCAGGGCAGCTTTTTCCGGTTTCCCATTTTGATACTGCCCTATTGGTAACTTCCAGCATTTCAGCCAACTGCATTTGGGTGAGTCCCTTGTCTTTTCGACAGGTTGAAATAAATTTGCCTGTTTTTTCCTGATTCATTCTTCTCGCCTCCTTGCTGTCAGTATCGCATCAAAAAACGCTCTATAGAACGAACCGGCGGTTGATTTCAGCCAATTCAACCGCCGGTTGACCGGAAAATTCCGATTTGCCGTCTTATTTGCCACCTTGATTGCATGCTGCAAAATTCTGTGCTGCATCAGCAGAATCGTCACTGTGCAGTTTCAACAATTCCTTTACTCCTCTGTTTCAATTTTCACTGCTCATACCCAACAGACGTATCCAGCCCGATTGTCGCCGTACCTTCGTCCCATGTGACACCCATATCCAGCAGTTTGGCGATATCGCGCAGCTTGAAATAGGTATAATCGTTGATAGTAAACGCGCTGACATTTCTCTGCTGCCCGTCACAGAACAGCTTCGCCGTAGAGGTCACCGCCGCGGCATCGCCATATGCACCTACACCAGATGTACCCGGCGCGGCATATGCTGTCCCGCGAATCAGGTCGATAGAGGCCGTTTCCTCATTCCAGACGGTATCAAACTGCTTTTCCGTTCCATTGACTGCGCCCGCGATATCACGCAGCTTAAAATAGGTATAATCGTCAATGGTATATACCTCAAAGTCCACACTTTCCCCATTAACCGTTACCTTTGCACGCGCCGCATATGCCCGCTTTTTCTCGATTTCCACAGGGCGCGCAGGCTGTTCCGTTGCACCGTCCTGTGTGCTGTTTGTATCCGTTCCTGCATAATATGTTTTCAGTGCGTCCGAAGACCCCTGGCGGTTGCTCAGCAAATCCCGCAGGCTGAAAAAGAAACTGCCGCTCACGTCATATTTCTCATTGACAGCCAGCTCGTCCGCAATCTCTTTCGCCACAACGTCTTTATAAATGCCCTGCCCGATATACAGCTTTACGCCGCTCCCTTTTACAACATCGCTCCACCATTTCACAAGCGTTTCATAATCAGCATACTGGTTGCCCTGCTCCCAGTAAATCTGCGGCACAATATAATCCACCCAGCCGTTTTCTACCCATGTTTTTGCGTCCCCGAAAACGGAATAATAGCCCTCTGTTCCTTTTGTAGCGGAGCCGGTCGGGTCGGAAGTATTGTTTTTCCAGATACCCATGGGGCTGATGCCAAACTGCACAGCAGATTTTGTGTCATGCACCGTTTCATGCACACGGCGTACCAAATCATTGACATGCCCCAGACGGACAGAAGCCTCCGCACCATCGCGCCCTTCGCCCTCGGGCAGAGGGTAATTTGAAGGGTAAAAATAATCATCGAAATGGATTGCGTCCACATCGTAATTTTTCACGATTTCTTCCACACTGTCGCAGATATACTGCTTGACTTCCTCCTTTGCCGGATTGTAATACATCGCACCATTATAGGAAAGAATCCAATCCGGGTGTTTCCGCGCCATATTGTCAGCGGAAAGTTCCGTCAAATCCGTCCCTGACGTAGTGATGCGGTAGGGGTTCATCCACGCATGGAACTCCATGCCCCGCTTATGCGTTTCCTCAATCATAAACGCCATTGTATCATAACCGGGATACTGCCCCTGTGTGCCGGTCAGAACCTCGCTCCAGGGGTTCAGCCCTGATTCGTAAAACGCATCGCCTTTCGGGCGCACCTGCACCGCAACGGCATTCATGCCCATTGCCTTTATTTTATCCAGCTTATCTGTAAATTCCTGTTTCTGCGCCTCCGCGTCATTCAGCGCAGAAGGATAGTCCGAACTGTATACCGTCGCAATCCATACCGCCCGCATGTCCTTCGCTCCCGCAAACGCTGTCTGCGTCCAGCCGCCGCAGAGCAGCGTACCGCAGAGCAGGGCCGCGCTGATTCGTTTCGTCCAATTTTTCATAATTTCCCCCTATGCTTTCATCTTTTTCCTGTCTTGGCGTGTTTTTTCCTATTTTAGCATAACACACTCAAAAAAGATATTACGAAAATATTAAAATACGAAGGGATTCTTTTCCATCGTCCTGTGAAAACTTCGGGAATCCCGCTCCCAGAGCCGTCACCATATCAGTAAACGTAATAGCCGTCAAAAAAACTCTCTGAAAACCATTGCGCTGCGCCGCTGTTTATATTACCATAGAACCAGAAAATACATGATTTGAGGTAATGAAACATGAGATACGGACTGATTGGCGAAAAGCTGGGACACAGCTTTTCCAAAACCATACATGAACAGCTGGCGGATTACACCTACGACCTGATTCCTCTTTCGCGTGAGGAGCTGAACATTTTTATGAAGAAAAAAAACTTTGCCGCACTGAATGTGACAATCCCTTACAAAGAAACGGTAATCCCCTACCTGGAAGAAATCGACCCGCATGCCGAAGCCATTGGCGCAGTCAATACCCTGTCTCTTATACACATCTGACGCTGCCGACGACTCCTTACGTG
>CAMQRG010000209.1 GCA_947036475.1 uncultured Clostridia bacterium | reverse complement strand
GCAGCCTTCCCTTGCGTAGAGTGCGCACAGGGTTTTGCCGCCGCGGCGGTATTTGTATTCATAAACCCATGCTTTGCCGCCGCTGCCCCAAAGCCGTTCCATATCGTATTTCTCATCAATGGCGGCGCAAAGGCCGTTCCAGACAGCGGACAGGGGGCTTCCAAGCAAGGATTCCAATTCTTCGGGTTTGGGTGCATTTTCAGGCATTTTTGCATGGCTCCTTTCCAAAAAACGTTCGCTGCCCAAGGCGTTCGGTGTGACCGTAACACATGCCAGACAGTTACTGAAAATAATCATATCCGTACAATTTGCTGGGTTGGGGCGTTTCGCCATATTTCGATTCTATCAGCTGGGAAACCGTTACAAGCTGATAGCCTTCTTCCAGCAGATAGGGCACCAGCTGGGCAGTAGCTTCTGCGCTGGATTCATAAATCCCATGCATGAGTATGACTTTCCCGTCAAGGTTTCCGGCTTTTTTGACAGCCGCCATAACAGAAGCGGCGTTCCGGCTTTTCCAGTCCAAGGTATCCACAGACCACAGTACAAGCGGCATGGGTATCTGCCCGTTTACACGCTGGTTCGTGTTGCCATAGGGCGGGCGGAACAGCGTGGGTTCCTGTCCGATGGCACTCTGGAAAGCACGCGACACAGCCTTGACGTCATTAGCGATTTCCGCATTGGACAGCTTTTTGAAATCCTTATGATTGTAAGAATGGCTCCCGACCTCACAGCCTAATGCGATTTCCCGCTGAACAACGGCAGGATAGCGCTCCACAAGACTGCCTAAATCGAAAAATGTTGCGACAACATTATATTGTTCCAATGTATCCAGAATCGCTCCCGTATTTTTAGGATTCGGTCCGTCATCGAATGTCAGGGCAACCATTGGCTTTTCGGCATCGAATTCGGCTATATCTGGTGCAGCCTGGGGCGGCGCGGCTTTTGCACGCATATCCTCATAGGGAATCGTCAGACGTACAAGCCCATAGCTGCCGGGGAACAGCAGATAGGGGTCAAAATAGAACAGTACGCCGTCATTGGTCAGGACAAAACGGTCAAACGTGCCGCTGTCCGGAGCAAGCGTCTTTTTGTAATCTCCAAACAGCCCCTTTTTGTATGGCTCCGTTTCCAGAAAATATCTCTCTGCATAGGCAGAGGCGTTCTCCCTGAAACGCTCCCACATTAAATCCTCGGGCTTTTGAGAAGTACCTGCCGCAAGGTCATAATGAAGGATATACAGCTTTGTCACAGGAGCTGCGTCCGCCGGTTCCTCCCGTTCAAACAGTACAAGGCTCAGATGACCGTCTTCCGTAAGGAAAGTTTCATACCGCAGAAACAGAGCAGTATCAGCGGAAGGCTTTCCGCTCTTGGGTAAATTCTCCGGCAGGAGATATTTTTTGTCAAACGCGGCACGGCGTTCTGTTACAGCCTGCGCAATCATATCATCAACACTTTGATAACCCGTTTTAGGGTATTGCAGGCCATAGGAAAACGGCGCGGCATATTCCACAACAGAAACGGGCTCTCCAACTTGCTGCGGATTTTTTGATTCTGCCCAGTAGGCGGCAGCGCGGGCATTCAATTCCTGTGTTTTTTTCAGTTTGACTGTAATCAGTGCGCTGGAAGCGTCCGCACCTGGGGCACAGCCGTTCAGGCCCATCAGCAGTACAAGACTCAAAAAAAGGGCGAAAAAATTTCGTAATTTCATTTCAAATCCTCCTTTGTGCTGTTTTTCTCATAGGAGGGGTGGAGATAACGCCCCCGCTTTTCCGTTTTTTTGCCGTATTGTATAGAAGCGGTCGGACAGTGGTTCAGACATGCCAGACACATGTTACAGCGGGATTTCGTCCAAACGGGGCGTTTCCCTGCCATGGAAATGCAGTTATCTGTGCAGACCGATTCACAGAGCCCGCAGCCGATGCAGCCTTTGGTGACATAAAACGGCTTTGTGCGCGTGGCAAAATGACAAAAGCCGGGATTTACAACAGATGTCAGGAACTTTGCTGCCTTGCCGCGCTTAACGCGGAAGAATTTTTTTCGTTCCAGCTTTATGGCGCGCAGAATCAGCTGGAGGATTTCTTTGGCATGCAGCAGCTTTTCCTGCTGTACTTTTTTTGGTTCTACATCAAAGCCCGCGACGTAATTATCCGGCATGAGCAGGGAAAAGCCGCTGTCCAGCGAAAGCCCGTTGTTTTCCAAAGCGGATTCCAGAACGGACATGGTTTCCCCCGCGGAACCGCCGCATGTGCAGACAGCAAAGGTGTATGGGTCCTGCGGGAAATAAAGTTCCAGCTTTTTGATAAAATCGGTTACTGCTCTGGGCGGGGCCCATGCATAAACCGGAAAAACAAAGCCGAGCTTTTCGCCGGGCTTCAATGTGTATGCAAAAGCATTTTGAGAGATGGCTTCGGCGATGTTTGTAAGCGGTTCGCCCAGACCGGCCGCAAGTGTTTTTGCCGCAGCATAAGAATTGCCTGTTCCGCTGAAATAAAATATCATGAAAATTCCCCTTCCTTTGGTGGCGAATCAATGTCGAAAATTGTCATTACTATCATACCATATTTTTGAGACAAAGATATGAAAAATATCTTAAATTTTTTACAAAATTTTTCAGATCTTCCGGTTAATTTACGCCACACATACACCAATTTATGCAAAACGAAATCAAAGAGCCTTAATGTGATGATTTTTGACTTAAAATGAGCGAAATAAGAGTCAGATTTTTTGTGTTCATTTGGGCGGGCCTTCGGACCTGCCTTTTTTGTGAAAAATTGTATGTTGCTGGAAAATATGGTATAATTTCAGACAGAAACGGCAGAACTGGACAGTACGTGCAAAAGCAGAGGGAGGAAAACAGGTGATTACGGGAGTTATCAGGAGCAAGATTGACAAAATATGGACGGATATCTGGGCGGGCGGCATCACAAACCCGCTGACGGTAATCGAACAGCTGACATATCTGATGTTTATTCGTTCTTTGGACGAAAAGGAACTGGAAAATGAGGAATTTGCGAACATGAGCGGCACGATGGGGAAAAGGATATTTCCGGAATCTGCCGCGGGGCAGTCCATGCGCTGGAGCAAATTCAAAAACAGGGATTCCCGGGAAATTTTCGATATCATGGAAAAGAGGGTATTTCCGGCGGTAAAAGGAATAAAATACGGCAGACTGCCGGATTTTGACGAAAAGGGAGAAATGCTGGAGATACCGGACGAGCCCGGGCGGGAAGGGGAAGAAAATACCGCGTTTGCACGCTACATGGAAGATGCATCTTTTTTGATTCCTACGGCGCAGGTTTTGCAGAAAATCATTACGGGACTGGAAGATTTGTATACGCATGATATTGCGGGACTGGATATGCAGGGGGATTTATACGAGTATATGCTTGGAAAGCTGTCAACTGCCGGGCAAAACGGGCAGTTCCGTACGCCGAAGCATATCCGGGAGATGATGGTGGAACTGCTGGCGCCTACACCGGAGGATACCATCTGTGACCTGTCTCTTATACACATCTGACGCTGCCGACGACTCCTTACGTG
>CAMQRG010000208.1 GCA_947036475.1 uncultured Clostridia bacterium | reverse complement strand
ACGCCCATCATATCAGGCGTAGCAACTGCAACGTCAAAACCGAACCAGTTTTCATTCTGGATCTTCGGAATCAGATCCTCTGCTCCTACGAAATCCGCGCCGGCTGCAAGAGCTTCTTCCGCCTTGTCGCCCTTCGCGAATACCAATACACGAACTGTTTTGCCTGTGCCGTGTGGAAGAACAACGGCGCCACGCACCTGCTGATCAGCATGTCTGCTGTCAACGCCCAAACGAATATGCGCTTCTACTGTTGCGTCAAACTTCGTTGTAGATGTTTTCTGCACCAGATCAATCGCGTCTGCTGTATCATAAAGCATTGCCTTATCAACGAGTTTTGCAGCCTCGCTGTATTTTTTTCCTCTTTTCACTTTCGTGACCTCCTTATGTGGTAGTATCGGGAGAAATCCCTCCCACTTACGCCGCTCCCGGCTTATTCTTCAACAACGATGCCCATGCTTCTTGCTGTGCCGCAGATCATGCGGTACGCAGCCTCAACGTCAGCCGCGTTCAGATCCGGCATCTTCATCTCGGCAATCTTCATTACTTCAGCCTTGGGCAGCTTCGCAACCTTTGTTTTATTGGGTACGCCGGAACCGGATTCCAGACCTGCCGCCTTCTTCAGCAGAACTGCCGCAGGGGGCGTCTTTGTGACGAAGGAATAGCTTCTGTCCTGATAAACCGTAATGACTACGGGGATGATCAGGCCAGCCTGAGAAGCTGTTTTTTCGTTGAATTCCTTGCAGAAGCCCATGATATTTACGCCATGCTGACCCAGAGCAGGGCCAACAGGGGGTGCGGGCGTTGCCTTCGCCGCGGGAATCTGTAATTTGATATAGCCTGTTACTTTCTTTGCCATTATGGCACCTCCTATAAATGTGGTAATTAGCGGGGATTTTCCCTCCCACCGGCGGCGTGTGCCGCCTTCCAAGTCGTTTGATGATTAAATTTTGTCGATCTGAGCGAAATCAAGCTCTACCGGCGTTTCCCTGCCAAAAATAGAAAGGCTGACAACCAGCGTCTTTTTGTTGGTGTTGATCTCTTTGATCTGCCCAACGGAATCCGCAAATGGTCCTGCCGCAACGCGGACTGTATCGCCAATCTCCACGTCAAGGCTTTCCACCTCGCCGCCGATGCCCATAGCGCGTACCTCCGCATCTGTCAGGGGTACGGGCTTGGAGCCGGGGCCGACAAAGCTTGTCACGCCTCTTGTATTCCTGACGACGTACCATGTTTCATCGTTCATAATCATTCTCAGCAGTACATAACCCGGAAACACCTTGCGCTGAACCGTTCTTTTCTGACCATCTTTGATTTCCACAACGTCCTGCAAAGGCACGCTGACCTCCAGAATCTGGTCCTGCATTCCTCTGTTTTCCACGCTTTTCTCAATATTGGCCTTTACCTTGTTTTCATACCCGGAATAGGTATGCACAACGTACCACCTGGATTCGTCAGCCGCCGCTGATTCCGCCGGCTTATTGATTTCTTCAGACATAATACCATCCTTTTCGTTTTCCATTCAGACGATGCCCTGCGCCGTCTCAGCCCATCAGGCCGAGAATCGCGCTGTATCCTGCGGAGAACACTGTATCCATGCAGAAAATGATAACGCCTACCAGCAGGGACGTAACAATAACCGTTGCTGTGCGTTTTACCATATCCGCGCGGTCAGGCCAGATAATCTTTTTGAATTCCGCCTTATAATCCGCAAAAGTGTCCTTGTCGCTTTTCTTTTTCGCCGCCTGTGCGGGCTTCGGCTGTTTTGTTTCGGCTGCCTGTTTCACTTCGTTCGTTTGGTTTGTGGTGTTCTTTTCTTCCATGCGTTCACTTCCTTATACTCAGGATAACCCCTGCATTACTTTGTTTCTTTGTGTAATGTGTGGGCTTTGCAGAACTTACAATACTTTTTGATCTCCATTCTGTCAGGCATAACTTTTTTGTCTTTCGTCGTGCTGTAGTTTCTCTGTTTGCACTCTGTGCAAGCCAAGGTAATCCGTGTTCTCAAAATTTCCACCTCCGTCCCTGATGAGATTTTTTATTCTGCATAAAAAAAAGACCTGCGTCTTCTTATAAAAGAATAGCACAAGTCTTTTCTCCTGTCAACAAAAAATTTTATAAAACCAGATGTCAAAACCGTTTACTGCTTTGCAAGAAACTGCTCCAGCGCAACCGCGAGCTGGTCAGGACAGCTTGTGCTTCTCCCGCCGCAGGTGATGCCCTTCAGACGTTTCGCGGCTTCCTCCGGCGGCATGCCTTCGGCAAGCGCGGCAAGGCCTTTGTGGTTCCCGTCACAGCCTCCCATAAAGTTGATATTTTTTACGACGCCGTCCTCAACGTCAAATTCCAGACCTGCTGCACAGACGCCCTTCGGCTGGTAACTGATGTGCATTCCAATTCCTCCTTCGTATCTTTGCTGCTTTAATACTGTACACATGGGGAAACGGCAAAACCGCCTTTCTGCCGCCTCCCGCTCTTTCTTCAACAGTGTACCACAAAGTTCGTCAAAGTTCAACTTTGCAGGCAAATCCTTCCACGTTTTTCTGTCCGCCTAAAAAGCCTGACACACGTCTTCATGTATATGAATCATATTTATTATGGCTGGTTTGCTGTTTTACCGGCTTTCAAAAAATGCCTTGCAATCCTTCCCCATTCCTGTTATGATAAAAAGTACAACTGTTTTTACGCAAGAGGGAACGCATTTCCCTCCACCAGAAAGGAATATAGAATGGAACATCTTAGATTTGAAGACATGAACTTATCTCCGGAAATCTGCCAGGCAGTGCTGGATATGGGCTTTGAAGAAGCCACGCCCATACAGTCGCAGGCGATTTCCGTTGTCATGGAAGGCAGGGACGTCATCGGGCAGTCGCAGACGGGTACGGGTAAAACCGCCGCTTTCGGTATTCCCTGCCTTGAGAGCATCGACCCTGAGGACAGGCGTTTGCAGGCACTGATTCTCTGCCCCACCCGCGAACTGGCAATACAGGTCAGCGAAGAATTCCGCAAGCTGCTGAAATACAAGGAAAATATCCGCGTACTGCCCATTTACGGCGGCCAGCCTATTGACAGGCAGATACTTGCCCTGAAAAAAGGCGCGCAGGTCGTCATCGGCACACCAGGGCGCGTCATGGACCACATGCGCCGCCGCACGCTTAAAACAGACAGCGTTCAGATGATGATTCTGGACGAAGCTGATGAAATGCTTGATATGGGTTTCCGGGAAGATATCGAAACCATTTTGGTAAAAATCCCCAGAGAACACCAGACACTGCTCTTTTCCGCTACGCTTTCCCCTGAAATACTGGATATCACAAAACGTTTCCAGCAAGACCCTGTGTTCATTAAAATCGTCCGCAAAGAACTGACTGTCCCCAACATTGAACAGTATTACTTTGACGTAAAAGAAAAGCGCAAGCTTGACGCGCTGACGCGTCTGATTGACATGTATAACCCAAATCTGGCAATGGTATTCTGCAACACGAAAAAGCGCGTGGACGACCTGACAGAGCTTTTGCAGGGGCGTGGCTATTTCGCGGAGGGTCTGCATGGGGATTTG
>CAMQRG010000207.1 GCA_947036475.1 uncultured Clostridia bacterium | reverse complement strand
GACAGTTATTATATCATAAAATCTTTGTTTCGGACACTCCCCGCATTTCCCGCTCCGGTCATTTTTCCGGCAAATATCTCCTTTACAAACCCTTCGTTCTTCGATACTATAAATAAAGTACAGTATTACAACTACAGATTTGAAAGGAGCATCTTTATGGGAAAAGCGGTCTGGAAACCGGGCACCGTATTATACCCTGTGCCCGCGGTCATGGTTTCCTGCGGCACAATGGAGGAAAAGAACATCATCACCGTAGCATGGACAGGGACAATCAATTCCGACCCTGCAATGACATATATCTCCGTCCGCCCCGGGCGTCATTCTTACGGGCTGATTGAAAAAACCGGGGAATTTGTCATCAACCTCGTAACGGAACAGCTGGCTTATGCCTGCGACTGGTGCGGCGTAAAAAGCGGGCGCGATGTGGATAAATTTCAGGAAATGCGGCTGACGGCGCAAAAAGGTGAAAACGTCAGCGCGCCCATTATCCGCGAAAGCCCCGTTAATATCGAGTGCCGCGTCACACAGAAAATTCCCCTCGGCACACACTGCATGTTCCTTGCCGAAGTCGTTTCCGTCAGCGTCAGCGAAGAATATCTTGACAGTACGGGAAAGTTCCATCTTGACGCTGCAAAACCAATCTGCTATTCCCACGGAACGTATTACGGCTTAGGTAAAAAGCTGGGAACATTCGGCTATTCCGTCAAAAAGCAAACGCCGGAAAAGCCGTCCCGCCGTCGAAAAAAGCCGAATACTGCCCGCAGATAAGGCGGCTTGACTTAAGAAAACATATTGTTTTTTTGATTGGCTTCTTAAGCCAAACGCCAACGGCTATTGCCTGAGAAAATTTCTTCCGAAATCGAAGCTACTCTGAAAAATCTTGATGATTCAGGTATTTCATAAAATGAAATTTTCCTATGGCAACGCCCATTAAAGCAGTATGCCGAATTTCAACGCACAAATAACGTTACTCTGAATACAATATATTGTCCAAAGAAATTGTACAGCGTTTTCTTAAAATTCTTTTAGAAATGAAATTGCAATACTCGTACACTCTGTGTATAATCAGATTCAGGAGATATTTGAAAAGGGAACCCTACGCTAATGGTACTGACGAAAGAAATTTTCACCGAAAGAACAAATCGTCTGCCAACGCTTTCTTCCGGCAAATTTCCTGCGGCAATGCCCAAAACCGGCGATTTCAGGTACCCCTTTTGAAAACAGGTTATAGTAAAAACCTATGGTAGATTTCGATTTGACTGTGTCAAAGGAGGATTTTGCATGGATACCCAATTTGTATGGCAGGATGAATTCAATATCGGCGTTGAAATCATCGACAAAGAACACCAGCGGCTTTTCAAAATCATTAACAAACTGTTCACACTGAAAGAAGATGAAAAAAACAGCCAATGGGCATGCCAGGAGGGAATTAAATTTTTCAAAGGGCATACGATGAAGCATTTTGCGGATGAAGAGGCCTATATGGCGTCTATCGGCTACGCAAAACTGGAGCAGCATCGGAATATTCACAAAGGCTTTCGTGAAAACACCCTTCCCGCACTTGAGCAGGAACTGGTAATGACGAATTATTCCCCTGATGCTGTCGACCATTTTCTGGGCGTCTGCGCCGGCTGGCTGATCGGCCACACGCTGACAGAGGACCTTTCCATTACAGGCAAAGCTGTCACGAAATGGGAAAACCTTCTGCCCGGCGAAGAACTTGCCGCCCTGAAAAAAGTAATTATTGAACTGATATTTGACATGTTCCATCTGGAATCTCAGATGATCAGTGACGCTTACAGCGGGGAACGCTTTGGCAAAGGCGTATATTACCATCTGGTTTATGGGGAACCACAGGATGAAAAACGACAGGAAATCATTCTGGTATTTGAAGAAAAGCTGTTAATCAATACCGTAGGAAAAATCATAGGCTTGCAGACAAGCAATCTGGATTCCATGCTGATTCATGCCGCAAGGTATACGGCACGTCAGTTTGTTGAGCGTGTCATGGCACATTTCCCGACCGAGGAATCTTATTCTCTGACAGAAGAAAAACTGCTTTCCTACGAGGAATTTCAGCGGCTGTTCGAGCGCAATACCATGCAGGCATGTCTCCTTTTTAACACAGGGGCAGGATATTTCTCCTACTGTGCCATCGCGCCTCACATTCCGGAAAGCGACATCGGCACGACCATCGAGGAAGAAAATGCACTGAACGAGGTCGAAAAATACCTTTCCAGACGGAAAGAAGAAGAAGCCAGCTCCAAACGGAAAATACTCATTGTGGACGACTCCCTGACAATCCGGCAGGGTATGAAAACACTGCTTTCGGAGGATTATGAAGTTTCCGTAGCGGAATCCGGCATTGCCGCAATCCGAACAATTACTTTGAACAAACCGGACCTTGTACTTCTGGATTATGAAATGCCCGTCTGCGATGGCAGGCAGACGCTGGAAATGCTCCGTTCCGAAGAAGCCTTTGCCAATCTGCCCGTCATTTTCCTGACCGGCAGGAGCGATCTGGACAGTGTGAAGAAAGTAATGTCCCTGAAACCCGCCGGATATTTATTAAAATATCTGAAGCAGGCAGATATCAAACAGAAAATAGACGCATTTTTCCAGCAGGAAAACATATAACCCCGGACAGGCTTATTTCCAAACCCGTATAAACATAATATACCCCAGAGCGGGACAACCATTCCCTTCTGGGGTATTTCTATCTGTTTTTACATCACCAAATCAATCAGTGGACAGAGCACAATCGGCAGGAAGATTGCCGGAAGGAAATTCAGAACCTTCAGCTTTGTAATTCCCAGCACATTCAAGCCCAGCGCGAATATCATCAACGAGCCGGAACAGACCATTTCCGCAATGACCGCATCTGTCAAAAACGGGGAAATCACCTGTGCCAGAAGCACAATGCCGCCCTGAAACAGAAACAGCAGCCCTGCCGAAAGCATTACGCCGATTCCCAGCGTAGAAGCGAATACCATCGACCCAATCAAATCCAGCACAGCTTTCGTAAACAACGTTTCGTAATCCCCCGAAAGCCCTGCCTGAAGGGAACCGACAATTGCCATCGCGCCCACGCAAAGCACAAGCGAACCTGTCACAAAGCCTTCCGCCAGCGAAACCTTTTCCCCGCCCTTTTGGAAACGGGCTTCCACAGACTGTGCGAAGCTGTTCAGTCTTGTGTCAAAATCCAGCCCTTCCCCGATGACCGCACCAATCGCCATAGAAAGAATCAGCACAAGCGTATTTTCTCCTTTCATCGAACCGCTCCAGCCAATATACAGCGTACAAAGCGCAACACCTTTCATCAGCGTGTCCGTAATGCGTTCGGGTATGCCTTTTTTCAGCAAAAGTCCAAGCGCGCTCCCAACTATCACAGCCAGCGTATTTACAATTACCGCAATCATGTTTTTTCCTCCTGCCTTTTTCTTTTGTCCCTGCATAAAAACAGCAGCCTCCGCTTTCCGCGCCGCCATAGGAAAATATGCCTTCCTCTGACAACCGCCGTCCGGGACGCTGCCGTTTTATCTTCTATTCCGTTTTGAACTCCGTTCCCTGTCTCTTATACACATCTGACGCTGCCGACGACT
>CAMQRG010000206.1 GCA_947036475.1 uncultured Clostridia bacterium | reverse complement strand
AAATAATTACATACTATGTCGTGCAATTCGATATATGGGGTGTCTTTAAGACTTTCTCCTGTTTTTTCAGAAGTTACTTTTAACTTCCCTATAGTTCGATTACAGTAGCCATCAATAACCTCCATAATCCTTATGATGACTTCGGAAGTAATCTCATAATACTTGCCCTCTATTAGCTCATTATCATCTTGCTCTAATGCTGTTTTGACACAACTTTCTTGAATACCCGCAAGTGTTTCTAAAAACTCTCTTTGAAATTCATTCAACTTATCCACTATAATTCACCTGCCAATTGAGATTTGTTACTCTGATGATAGCACCGCCAATCTTTATCTTCAAGCTGTGATTAGTGAAATCGCCAGTGCCCGGCTCCATCAACACGAAAAGCAAAAAGGATGAAACATTCAATGTACCTTCTCAAGCACCCTCTCATAAAACGATTTCCGCCCTGCCATTGTTTCCAGTTTCCAACCGCCATCGCCGGAAAGCGTCACAATCACGCCCCCGTCCAAATCCGTGCGATAAACAGTTTCTGTCACAGCACTCAGACGCTCCAGCGTTTCCGGACTGGGGTGTCCGTAAATATTCCCCCGTCCGCAGGAAATGACCGCTGTCTGCGGCGCAGCACTTTCCAAAAATTCCAGTTCCGACGCATTTTTTGACCCATGATGCGACACCTTCAAAATATCCGCGGAAAGTTCCGTTTCCCGCTTCACCAGAAGCCTTTCGTCCAGACTGCCCAAATCTCCGGTAAACAAAACTTTCGTTCCACCATATGTATACCGCAGAAGCATAGACCCATGATTCTCGTCCCCATCGTGAAACGCAACGCCCTCCAATGGATACAGACATTCCCAGTCCCCGTCCGAAGAAATATCGCCCGCCTTTACAAAATACAGCCTGCTCCCGTTTTCCTCAACTGCAATTTTCAGGCTTTCCAATTCTTCCTCCGCCGCAAAGGGATACGCTGACAAGCATACTGTCTGAACCGATATTTCGTCCATGACCTCCAAAATGCCCGTCATATGGTCAGAATCCGGGTGAGAAACGAATGCCGCTGTAACCTCCTGTATCCCCAGAGATTCCAGATAGGGCAGGATAACCGTCGCGCCCTTGTTTTCGCCGCGCTCCTTACCATAGACCCCGCCGCCGTCTACCAGAAACGTCCTTCCGTCATATGTAGATACGACAGCCGCATCCCCCTGTCCCACGTCCAAAAACATCACCGTATTTTCCCGACGGAACAGCTGATTTTCAAATGACGCACACCAAAGCGCCGCACAGAGCACAGCTGTCTTTTTCCAGCTTTTTTCCTCCCTGCCATACCGAAGAAAGAACAGCAGGAGCGCGTAATACAACAGTATCACAGACAGGCTGGGGCGTCCTGTCAGAATATAGCCAAACGGAACTGCCGCCAGAACCGTACACACCGCTTTATAAATCTGCAATATCACATACACACTGCCCGCCGCGAAAATCCCTGCCGGAATACAAAACAGCCCCAGAGCAACGCTCAAAATCCCCGCTCCCAACAGGATACCGCTCAACGGCAGAATCACAAGGTTTGCCAGAATCCCCGCCAGAGAAATTCCATAGAAATGATATGCAACAACCGGAAAGCTGAACAGCGAAGCATACAGGGAAAACCTCAGGGCTTCTTTCAGTTTTTCCAGCGCGCCGCTGCCCGTTCCGACAGTATCCCCTGCAATGCACAGTCCCATAACTGTCAGGAAGGAAAGCTGAAAGCCTGCGTTCCATAGGAATCTCGGCTGAACCGCCAGTATCAGCATTGCGGCAACGGCAATGTCATTCAGCCTGTCATTCACGCGATAGCAGATACGTCCCAGCATTACTATCGTTATCATCACAACTGCCCTGACGGACGAAGGTGTTGGCCCAACGAAAATCAGAAATCCCAGCGAAGCGGCAATCGTGACTGCTGCGGCTGTTCTTGCGGTCCTTTTACAGACATTTTCCACAAAAAAGCCGATATACAACGCCAGTACAGACATATGCAGACCGGAAATACAGAGGATATGCGTCACGCCCGCCTTTGTATACAATTCACGCACTTCTTCGCTGATATCCTCCCGTTCCCCTGTCAGCATTGCCTTCATAATTCCGCTTTCCTCCGGCGGGAGTACCCTTGACAATACGCTCTGCAAGCGAAGCCTTGCCGCTGCCAGCTTCACAGAAAGCGATTCTTCCCGCCCAATCGTTTCCAGTTCTTCCGGAAACAGCTTACAGGAAAAGCGTTTCGTTTCCAGATACGCTTTTTCATCATACCCGCCGGGAAACGCTGCCGTCGTAAACGCCTCTGCCGTCCCCCGTATCCGCACCATGTCTCCAATCGCTGCACGCGTTTCACCCGTCCAGATAACATATGCCTTTTGCCCTTCCCATCGTTCCCCTGTTTCCCCCTCCAAATCACAGAGGAGCGTCAAATGTTGATTTCCGCCGGAAGTTGTCCCGATATCTTTCACAATCCCTTCTCCAAAAACCGCCTTTCCCGCCAGCCCTTCCGTTTCCCCAAGTGCCGCGCTGTGCCCTGCCAGAAGGAAACCTGCAAACAGAAACAACAGAAATCCTGCATACCGAAAATCCTCTTCAATCATCACGAAACATGAAATCACAGTGATCGAAAAAATAAAAGAAGCCAGACACATCATTGCTGATATGCCTAGCCTCATATAAATACCACAAATCATGAATATTACTGCCCATACAACAGGCCGTTTCATTGCCGCACCACCTATTTCGCATCTGCCTCCGGTAAATTCAGAACCGCAGGCTGTTTACTGCCGTAAACGGCGTTACAAAGTCCAAATGCCCGTCATAGTCTTTCAGCTTTTCCCCGTTAATCAGGAACTGCACCTTTTCCACTGTTTCCAGTTCACAAAGCGAATTTACAATGGAATACACCATCACCAATTCGCTTGCCGCACCGTTGTTGTGCTTTGCGACGAACTCCTGGCTCAAATCCACATAACATGTTCCATCATTCGTGATGGTCACATCTCGAATTTTCGTTTCCGCAGGGATTGTCGCAAAACAGTCCTCCTCCAAAGGTCCGGCAATCAGCTGTTCTAATATGGTCTTTTCCCGTGCCTGATTGGTATTGACTTCAACCACGCGCTCCTCCACAACAAGGTCCGTTCCGTCCCGATTGGCAAAATACAGTTTCAAAATAGCATATTCCGTCGGCTCGGAAAAAATCACCGAATCAATCAGGATATTCTGCCGGTTCATCAGCCCGTATTCCTCACCGGATTTTTTATGCAGCGGCTGACCATCTACCAGAATCTTTACGTCCTCCACGCCGTCAAGAGAGGTCAGCGTCCAGACAATAGACGAACGGCATACCACCTCCCGTACGTTTTCCAGTCTGTAATACCCTCTGGAAACATTCACTATTGCCGTTTTTCCGTCCATTTCAGCAGAAAGGAACTCCACATCTTCCGGTATGGAGGCAAATGCCCCATCCATCTTTGGCCCGTCCCTGAGCATCGCCAGTGTTTCTTCAAGGGCGTTATCCGTAAATGTCACATTCCGTCCCACCGGCTTCATTTTCCCATCATTCATCATATAATAAAGCTGTATCG
>CAMQRG010000205.1 GCA_947036475.1 uncultured Clostridia bacterium | reverse complement strand
GCGGACGGCTTTGGTTTTCTGCGGACGGATAATTTCCTGCCCGGTACAAACGATATTTACATTTCCCCTTCCCAGATTCGCCGTTTCAGCCTGAAAACGGGCGATGCAGTAAAGGGCAATATCCGCCCTGCCAGAGAGGGAGAAAAGTTTGGTGCGCTGCTGTTTGTACAGTCCGTAAACGGCGATAAGCCGGAAGATGCCGCAAAACGCCCGAATTTCGAGGAACTGACGCCCATTTATCCGGAGGAAAAACTGCGGCTGGAAACAGAACGCGGAGAACTTTCCGGCAGGATTATTGACCTCATTGCACCCATCGGCAAAGGCCAGAGAGGCATGATTGTTGCACCGCCAAAGGTAGGTAAAACGATACTGCTCACAAAGCTGGCAAATGCCATTACCAAAAACCACAAAGAAGTTTATCTGATTGTACTCCTGATTGATGAACGCCCCGAGGAAGTGACCGATATCCAGCGTTCCATCGAAGGCGAAAATGTGGATATCGTGTATTCCACGTTTGATGAGGAGCCTGAGCACCACAAACGCGTAACGGAAATGGTGCTGGAACGTGCCAAACGCCTTGTAGAACAGGGCAAGGATTTAGTCATTCTTCTGGACAGCATCACAAGGCTTGCCCGCGCCTATAACCTGACGATACCGCCCAGCGGACGCACCCTTTCCGGCGGCCTTGACCCTGCCGCGTTGCATATGCCGAAACGTTTTTTCGGTGCGGCACGTAATATTGAGGGCGGCGGCAGCCTGACGATTCTGGCAACCGCGCTGGTGGATACAGGCAGTAAGATGGACGAAGTCGTTTTCGAGGAATTCAAGGGTACCGGCAACATGGAACTGGTGCTTGACAGACGGCTGGCAGAACGGCGCGTATTTCCTGCTGTGGATATCGCCAAATCCGGCACAAGACGCGAGGAAAAGCTCCTGAGCGCGGAAGAACTGGACTGCAACTATACGCTCCGGCGCATGGCGGGAAACATGAGCGCGATGGAAATGACAGAGGGCTTTTTTGACCTGATGCGCAAAAGCAAAAACAACAAAGAATTTATGGAGCGTCTGCCCGTCTGGGAAAAGCTCCTGCATTAAATCCATATAAAAATGGTCTGAGGATATCCCAGACCATTTTATTTTGCCGCAAAATGCGTTTCAAATTTTTCCTTATGTACAGACTCAGCCTATGCATGGCTTACTGCCCACCGGTATTCTCCCACAGCATAATTTCCCTTTTTTCCAAGGACTTCTGCACATCTATCGTCCGCTGATTCCGGCTGCCCTTAAAATGCAAGTCCAGCGAGCGTTCTGCCAGCAGAAATGGTCCGTCAATCAACACATCTGTTTCCCGCAGCAGAGCCAGACGTTCCGCATTGTTTTCTGTGAGCAGTTCCTCCCATGTATAGCCTGTATACGTCCATACATTCAGCCCCAGCCTGTGCGCCTCCTCTGCCAGCGCAAGACAGGGAGCCGGCTGCAAAAAGGGCTCTCCACCCGAAAGTGTGATACCGTCCAACAAAGGGTTTTCCGCCATTGCCGCAGCAATATCCTCCGTATTCCCCCATGAACCGCCCTCCGGGTCGTGCGTCTGCGGATTATGGCAGCCAGGGCAGTGGTGCGGGCAGCCCTGTGTAAAAATGGTAAGACGAATGCCGGGACCGTCCACAATGGAATCCCCTGCAATACCGCTCAAACTAATCCTCATGCGTTCTCCTTCGGCGTCAGCTTCACTTCCGCAACAATGGAATGTTTCACGCGGTCGCGCACTTCCGCCCGCTTTGCGTTATTGAACCGCTCCAGAGTACCGACAAGGTAACCTGTGATACGGCGAATGCGCTGAAACCCAATACCGCCGTCCCCTTCTTTCCTGCCACACTTCGGGCAGGTATCGCCAATGATGCCGTTATAGCCGCAGACAGGGTCGCGGTCAACAGGGTGATTGATAGAACCATAGCCTACACCCTGCGATTTCATATAGCGTATGACCTTCTCAAACGCGTCCAGATTGGTGCTGGGGTCACCGTCCAGTTCAATATAGGTAATGTGTCCTGCGTTCGTCAGCGCGTGGTAGGGAGCCTCCAGCTGTATCTTCTTATACGCGCTGATAGGGTAATATACCGGAATATGGAAACTGTTCGTATAATACTCCTTATCCGTAACGCCCTCAATCACGCCAAACCGTTCCCTGTCCATGCGGATAAAGCGGCCGGAAAGCCCTTCCGCTGGAGTTGCAAGCAAAGTAAAATTCAAATGCGTCTGCTGGGAAAGCGCGTCCATACGGCTGCGCATATGGCTCACAATATCAATACCCAGATTCTGCGCCACTTCACTTTCGCCATGATGTACGCCCAGCAGGGCTTTCAGCGTTTCCGCAAGACCAATAAAACCAACGGAAAGCGTACCATGCTTGAGCACTTCGCGCACTTCTTCATTGTAATCCAGCTTATCGCTGTCAATCCATACGCCCTCGCCCATCAGGAAAGGATAGTTGTTGACTTTTTTCTTCGCCTGTATTTCAAAACGTTCCAGAAGCTGTTCCACAACAAGGTCGATTTTGTGGTCAAGCTCATGAAAGAACCAGTCAATATTCTTATTTGCCAATATGGCAATACGCGGCAGGTTAATGCTGGTAAAGCTGAGGTTGCCGCGCCCTGTGGTAATTTCCCGTTCGGGGTCGTGTACATTGCCAATGACGCGCGTACGGCAGCCCATGTATGCAATTTCCGTTTCAGGGTGACCTTCCTTATAATATTTCAGGTTATACGGCGCGTCCTGGAAAGAGAAATTCGGAAACAGCCGTTTCGCGCTGACGCGGCAAGCCAGTTTGAACAAATCATAATTCGGCTCACCGGGATTGAAGTTAATGCCTTCCTTGACGCGGAAAATCTGTATCGGGAAAATGGCGGTTTCGCCATTCCCCAGCCCCTTCTCCGTCACAAGGAGCATATTTTTCATAATCATACGTCCTTCTGTAGAGGTATCCATGCCATAATTGATAGAGGAAAACGGCGTCTGCGCACCGGCCCGGCTGTGCATGGTATTCAAATTATGCAGCAGTGCCTCCATCGCCTGATACGTCGCGCGGTCGGTTTCCTCTGTCGCCTTGCGCGCAGAAAACGCCTGTGCTTTCTTCACAGCCTCCGCATTTACGCCAGCCTCCAGAAGCATCGCCCGCTCCTTCTCATCATATGCGGGATTCGGGTCCAGCGTGGGAATAAAGCCCTGTTCTCTCAACGAACTGAAAACGTCCTTTGCCGCCTGCGCGCTTTCCGCGGAATCCATTACTTCAATCAGGTTTGTAAATATGGAGCGATAGCGTTTCTGGTATGTCTTTGCCACGCCGGGCGCAAGGCCATAATCAAAATTGGCAATCGACTGCCCGCCATGCTGGTCATTCTGGTTGGACTGAATCGCAATGCAGCAGAGAGAAGCATAGCTGGAAATATCATTCGGCTCACGCAGCACACCATGTCCTGTGGAAAAGCCGCCCCTGAACAGGGAAAGCAGGTCAATCTGGCAGCAGGTTGTTGTCAGGGTATAAAAATCAAGGTCATGAACTGTCTCTTATACACATCTGACGCTGCCGACGACTCCTTCCGTGTAGAT
>CAMQRG010000204.1 GCA_947036475.1 uncultured Clostridia bacterium | reverse complement strand
AGATAGCGTAGCGTCTCGTGGGCTCGGAGATGTGTATAAGAGACAGCATCAGAACCATCAGGTGTAAATTTAAGCGTAAGCTCCGGCGCCGCATCGCCATATGTTACGGTCGCAGAATCAGGAGTAAACGCCACTGTACGAATTGTTTTTGTCGTTACAGTAAATGTAATTGTTGCGATTGTTTTATTATAGTTTTCACCTTCCGGTGT
Source organism: uncultured Clostridia bacterium (assembly GCA_947036475.1). Classification (GTDB taxonomy): domain Bacteria; phylum Bacillota; class Clostridia; order Lachnospirales; family Anaerotignaceae; genus Anaerotignum_A. The sequence goes on along the minus strand of CAMQRG010000204.1, from coordinate 3,407 downwards.
AAACAGGCACTTCAGGGGAACTGTTGCATTGTCAGTTTTTCCATCAAAAGGATTCGTAACCTCCGTAGCCGTTCCGCCTGTAATGGCAGTATCTTCTGTATCGTTTGCATACCATGCCCATGTACCATTTACTGCTGCGGAATCAACTCCTGTTGCCTTTACCTTTGCAGCCAAATCCGCAACCGCCGTATTGGTGTTAACATAGCTGGGGGTATTTACCGCAGCAATTGTTACATCTACAGGCTTCACATTTACGGAAACCTTCTGTGTCAGCGCCGCCACATTTGTAACCTCAATATTTTCATCGGTTACTGCGAAAACTGCCTCAAACTCCTGGCTATCTCCTGCGTCAGGTTTTGCGTCAGGCGTTTTCCATGCCCATGTACCAGCAATGTCCTTGTTCTCTGCGTCTTTCACAGACCCGCCAGTCAAGCTGGCTTCGGACAAAGCCTGACCATAGTTAATTTCCTTGCTGGCTGTCGGTGCAGTAACGGTAGCTGTTACCTGTTTCTTTGTTGTCGCAGGGAATGTAATTTCTACGGTCATTTTGCCAGTAGCCGCATCAACACTCTTTACCGCAACGCTACTTGAACCTGCAACAGTAACTTTCGTATCTGTTGTAAATTCATTGGCGTCCGTATCCTTTGGAACAAGGACAACTGTTGCTTTATAGCTTTTCCCTGCCGCAAATGTACTCGAAACGGCAGGATTCCATGTTACTGTCCCGTCCAGTTGATAATCTGCTTTCTCGTCAACACTTGCGTCAGCAGGTGTTTCGCCTGTAACAGGTGCTGTCAGTGTTACTGCTGCGGTTTCAATCGGTGTTTTCGCTTTTGCCGTTTCCGCAAATTCAGCTTTAACCGTCAGAGTTTTGTTATCGTTGGATAAATCTGCTGACGTAACACTTGCAGAATTAGTAACTGTGATATCTGTCTTTGCAATATCGCTTTTGAATACATACCCGTCTTTTACTATCAGTACAATTGTTGCACTGTAAGCAATTTCTGCCGCGAATTTGTCATCAGTAACAGCCGGTTCCCATGCAATGCTGTCCACTCCATACTTATCCGCATCTGCCTCAAGGACTGTAATATCGTCCTTTCCAGCAGGAGCTGCGCCTGTCACAGGAGCAGTCACAGCAACCGATGCAGTCGGAACCTCCGTCGGGTCTTCGGACTCTACGTCTGCCGCTTCAATCGCCCATACCGCGCTTGCGTTCTCTGTTGTAGTCAGGTCCGCTTCCGCGTCCTGAATAACCGCTGCATTAATCGTTACTACGATTTTATCACTGCTTGCCGTTGCCGGTGTGCCGCCAAGGGTAAGCGTAATTACACTATCTGCCACTCCAGCCTCTGTAACTGTCACACCATTCAGGTTAACAGTATAGTTCGTGGCCGTTTTTGTGGCTTCTTCTGCAAGCGTTGCATCTGCCACTGTAACCGTCAGCTTTGGAGAGTTTTCCAGCGCAGTGCCGGCTTTGCCACTTATTGTAGCATCACCAAGTGTTGCAGAAGGGGACTTCTCAGACACTTCTTTCTCAACAATGGTAAGGTCTACTGTGGTCTGTGTCAAACCGCCGCCTGCGTTTGCATCAGACACAACGATTTCATAGTTTCCGGCTGTCAAGCTGATTATTTCCAATCCGACTGTTCCCGAAAATGTATTATCCTCACTGTTCTTAGTAAGTTTTTGATTTTCTGCTTTAACCTCTGTATCTGTGATTGCGACATTTACAGAAAGGCTCTCTAAACTTTCCTGTGCTTCAGTAGAAATGTTGAGTTCGATTTTTTCCGTACCTTCCTCAACACTTGCTAAATCTGTACCCGCTACTGCCTCTACTGTAAAATTCCCTTCGGCAGCCTCCGCCAAAGCCGTTGCAGGCACCAATGTCAGCACCAAAGACGCCGCCAGAAGCACTGACAAAAATTTCCTTCTCATATTCATTCACTCCTCCTGTCCTTTTTCACCATTTTGAAAACAGGCATCATGGGGGCGAACGGCTGAAATCCCTCCGCCACGCCCGCATTGTTTTTCGGGGGAGTGTCACGCCTCTCGGGCTTCCCTTCCCTTTCGCCGGAACCGGCAGATTGCAGAATACCACCTTCCTCACCCCCTCTCGCAGCGTTTCACCATCATTTTCTGTTTTTCCGAACTGTTTTTCTTTTTCTGCTCCCAGATTTCCGCAAAAACAGTTTATGTTTTTAGTCAAAAAGTGTACTTTTTAGCAAGGTCTTGTCGAATGAAAAAAGTTTCATAAAAGTATTGTAAAGCTGCATATTTTGTGTTATTCTTGTCATAATAAACAAAACAGAGCAGTTATTAAAAAGTACACTTTTTAATAACTGCTCCGTTCTTCGTTCTTCCGCAGACTTCTCTTGACAAGTAAAAGCGTTTCCCCGTAATATATCTGTAAGTTATGAAATTTCAGAAAATAAAACGCAGGGGGAATTTTATGGATAAAAAAAAGACCGCATTAGCGGGCAGGGCATTGCTTCTGTTGTGCGTTCTGGCTGCAATATTGTTTTTTCACTTCCGCACCGAACCGCTATCTGGCAGAAAAGAAATTACTGTCGTCGTCGTCCATGGCAATTTGGAAGAAAAAACCTTTGTTTATGAAACAGAGTCGGAATTTCTGGGGGAAGTCCTTGCGGAACACGACCTTGCCCAAGGCACAGAAGGGCCTTACGGTGTATTCATCACAACTGTAGATGGAGAAACTGCCGATGAAACAAAACAGCAATGGTGGTGTATCACAAAAGAGGGCGAGATGCTCAATACTTCTGCCGACCAGACGCCTGTTCAGAATCAGGAGCAGTATGAGCTGACGCTGAAAGAGGGCTATTGATTTGGAAAAAAACAAAACGCGCGAATTAGCGCAAATGGCGATTCTTACCGCCATATTGTTCATGGGGCAGGTTGTTTTGTCGTTCCTGCCAAATATTGAAATTGTAAGCCTGCTCATCATACTGTATACACTATTCCTTCGCAGAAAAGTATTTTTTGTAATTTACAGCTTTGTCTTTCTGGAAGGGTTTCTCTATGGTTTCGGCATCTGGTGGTTCAGCTACCTGTACATATGGAGCCTTTTGGCTTGTATTGTCCTGCTTCTGCGCGGCAATACGTCCCTGCTTTTCTGGGGCATTGTTTCCGGCTTTTTCGGGCTGTCCTTCGGCGCGCTCTGCTCCCTTCCATACCTGCTTTCCGGAGGGTTTGCGGCAGCATTTTCCTACTGGGTTTCAGGGCTTTTGTTCGACGTGTTCCATTGCATCGGCAATGTTGTCCTTTGCCTGCTGCTGTTCCGTCCCCTGTATGCCCTCATGGAATATTTCTTCAAATACGAAAAAAACGGCAGATAATGGGCGTTGCCATAAGAAAATTTCATTTTTTGAAGCGTCTGAAAAATCAGG
>CAMQRG010000203.1 GCA_947036475.1 uncultured Clostridia bacterium | reverse complement strand
AATATAGCATATCAGGAAAGCAAAATAAACAGCTTTCCGGCAATTTTTTCTATGTCTTTAGAAAGATTTTCCACAGAACATTATTACTGTTTTCTTCGTATCTTTTTCCGACAGTTCCTTTATTCGCTCAACGCCGCCTGCACCACCCAGCGGGTCGTGTATCCCCTGCCGGTGCATGTCGAAAGTGTCAGGATATGGCTGTCCGTATCCAGCGCAGCCCCTGCATCGCCGACAGCGCGCGCCGCTACAAAATCAATCAGCTCCTGCTGGAGACCTTTTTCTTCAATATTCCTCTGGTATACAACTTCCTGCACGCCAACCTCATATGCCGCAAAAATATCGTATTTCTGCACGCCCGCATCTGTTACAATATATATCGCCGGATGCTCCTGCAAATACTCCTCATCGGCGTATTTATGCAGGCGGCCAAACATCGAGCCATCTCTCATCTGGTGTCCGTACAGCATACTGTGGAAACCGCTGAAATCAGGCTCATCTCTGTATTCCATAAATATCGCGCCAACAGAACTTCTTTCCTTTTTCCATGTATGATTCAGGTAAAAATCGTTATCCGATGTCTGCAAAATGGGATAATATACCTCTGTATCAGGTATGGCAATCCAGCCAATAACCTCGTCATTAACCTCCCGCAGTGCCGCCAAATCCAGTCCTGCCAGCATCGCAGCGTATGCATCTGTTTCCTCTGGCGGAAGCTCCGCAGAAACCTGCCCTCCCTGCGCAATCTCCGCCGCCTCTCCATAATCCTTCGCACCCTTACGGTAATCCAGCAGCTTTGAAACCATGATGCCCGCCGAGATCAGCATAACCGCAATCAGCAGTATCCTCACCAGCAGTATTGCCTTTTTTCCCATTTTATTCATTCCTCCTCTGAAAGATGGGCCGGAACCCAGGGATTCCGGCCCGTTTGCCTGTCAGCGGATAAATTTCCTTCCGCTCATGCAGGGCTTTGCTTACATTTTAACTGTTTTTTCTAAGTTTTGCAAGAAGCATTCCGCAGATGCCAAGAATAGCTGCCGCAAACGGAAATACCGGTGCGTCGCCTGTTCTGGGAACATCGCCCAGAGGAACTTCGGGATCGTTGATCTCCATTTCCTCGGATACTCTTGAAAGAGGAACTTCTTCGTCAGGAATTTCAATTTCAGGCATTTCAGACAGAGGAACTTCCGATTCAGGAACGTCTACATCGGGAGTCACACTGGGTGTGTCCGGTGTATTGGGTTCCTTCGGAGAATCCTTCGGGTCTTCCGGTGTACTCGGTTCTTCCGGTGTTACCGGTGGTGTTACCGGCGGTGTTACCGGTGGTGTTATAGGCGGTGTTACCGGTGGTGTTATAGGCGGTGTTATAGGCTCCGGTTTATATTGGTTGTTAAACTCAATCTTCACTTTATCCTCGCCGCCCCTGTCTATGATCGGTTTTCCGTTTTCACCCATCACCAGATTTCCTTTGTCATCTACTACATCTTTGTCGTCTACCTGCACAGGATTTCCATCCTTGTCTGTAATCCGGTAGATAGAATGCTCAACTTTGAGCTCTTTAATATCTGTGCCATTACCAATGTCAAAATGATTCGTACCATCCTCTGTAACAACAATTTTGACAAGATAAGTACTCTTATCATACTTGATGCCTTCTGTATCGTCAGGTTCAAATTCAGACACATAGAAATAATGCGTACCCACTTCATAAGCGCTGTCAGGCAATGTAAACATTGCCCCGCCGGAAGCATTATTTGTTTTGTCTTTGACATTGTTCAAAGGCTTGCCGTTTTCATCTACTTCAATCAGGTTAAAAGTAAACTCTCCACCTTCCAAATCCTTATCCTTGCCAGTTGCATCTTTCAGATTCTTTTCGAGCTCAACCTCTACCGGTTTGAAAGCTGTGTCTTTACCAATCGTCAGAACGCCGTTGTTCGCAATGCCGCCGCCATGGACAGTGGATTCGTTATCGCTGATAATAACGTAATTCCTCCCTGTCATCTCTTTCAGAAGGTCTGCAAGTGTTACACTGCTGTTCGATGTCAGTCCCAAAAGTTTGTTGGCATATATACCTGCATCTTCGTTTTCAGGAGTAACTTCAAAGAAGCCTTCTTCCAACAAATACTTGAAGCCAGACCATTTTGCATCATAGTTACCCAGCATATTACTGCCAATGTAAACACCAGGGTTCCCTGTTTCATTTTTTTGGCTCATATCGCTGGCCATAAAAATGTCCATTGCATTTTTCGCAATTTCAGCATAATATTTTTCGTCTTCTTTGCCGGGTTCGGCCTCCAAAAACTTTAAAATATCTGCCCACATCGCGTAACCGTCTGTAATCGTTCCTTCTTCATCACTGCCATATTTATGGGCGAATGCATCTTTTTCTCCCGAAGCAGTATTGCCGAAGATAGCCGCGCCATAAAGTGCGTTAATGATAGTTTTGCCATGGACGCAGGCTGCCAGACCGCCGCCAAAGCCGTCAGCTTTATTATTGGTTACAATGGCATTGAGAATTTGCAGTCTGGCACTTGAATTTACATAGATGCCGCCGCCGCCAAGGTCATTCTTCGTGAGAGTCTTATTCCCTTTGATTTCGCCGCCTTCAATCAGATTGCCTTTGTTCTGGCTGTTGATAAAGATGCCGCCGCCTTCGCCGTACAGGGAAACATTGTTCAGAACTCTGCCGCCGCTCATCACAAACTTGGCACCCTCATCACCGCTATCCTCCGCGTTGCGAATATGAACGAAGACGCCGCCGCCTGTGCTGGCTGTGTTGTTTTTCACAGTGCCGGTTTCGGAAAGCTCAAAGCTGCCATTTTTACCAACAACATATACACCGCCGCCAAGGCCGTCATGCTTCGTACTGCCTTTCAGGGAATACCCATCAGCAGCCTTATTTTCATAAATTGCGCCGCCGGTCATTTCAAACTTGGAGTTATCAACAGCTACGCCGCCTCCATTGCCGCTTTTGCCGCCAAAATACGCATTATGGTTTATACCATCGTAGATGGCTTCATTTCCGGCAATCAGACCGCCTTCCATAGTAAGTTCGCCGCCGTTCATGACGCTGATGCCGCCGCCGTTTTTCTTCGAGCTGTTTAACACAATTTTTCCTTCGCCCTTGATAGTAGCTTCGCCGCCGTCAACGATAACGCCGGAATTCGTCATACCGGTAATCACGCCGCCGGACATCACGAAAGAGGATTTCTTCTTGCTGTTTTTGCCAGATACTCTGACGCCTGTAACGCCTTTAGAATTTCCATCTTTCGCATTGCTGCTGGCCTGAACGCCATTTTTGATAATGCCGCCGAACAGGTTCAGCTGTCCGCCCAAAACAACATCGAAAATCACTTCTACGGCTTTTTCAGTCGTAATTGTGCCAGCACCGCTAAGGATTTCTTTTTCTTTCTCCTCCAGATACTCTTGGGCCTTCTCTTTTTCTTCCGCAGAAGTCTCTTTGTCTTCGAGTTTGGCTTTCTGTTCTTCCCATTCTTTGATGGCATTTGTCATAGGGTCATCTTTTTTGTCAGCTGGCTTATCATTTTCAGGTTCGCTCTTATTACTCTCTTTTCCGGAGCTGCCGCTGCCGCCCTTGCTGCCGCCTGTGCTTTCCACAGGGGCTGTCTCTTATACACATCTGACGCTGCCGACGACTCCTTACGT
>CAMQRG010000202.1 GCA_947036475.1 uncultured Clostridia bacterium | reverse complement strand
GATAGCGTAGCGTCTCGTGGGCTCGGAGATGTGTATAAGAGACAGGTGTCTGCACGATACTGAACGGGAAACCGCTGTTTACGCTGAAATTTTACGACGAAATACTGGAAAGTGCGGCGGGGTACGTCCGTATGGACTTCACGAAAGAAGGACAGGGACGGACGGAGCGCATTGCGAGGGCTTACGGAGAGAAAACAGCCGACTGTGAAAAGACAAGTCCGCTTGTGCGGGAACTGCTCGGCGAAATGGGGGAACGGGGAAGTACAAAGGGGCATTTCTTCCGCGGAGTGGAGTGAATGAGGTATGTTTGATTTATTACTGATGTTGAGCAGGTATGTATTCCTGTTTTATATCGTGCTGTTTTTATGGCAGGGAATCGTGTATATCGCTTATGAGCAGGGCGGCTATCTGGGCAGCCCTTACAGGGCGATATCCATACAAAGAAGCCTGATTGTGCTGATGCATGTAACTGCTTTTCTGATATTGGCATATAACCGCGAAACGCATTTGTTTGGAATGCAGCCGTTGGTGTTTGGGGCAATTTCGTTTGCGTTCCTGCTGGCTGCGGTTGCCCTTTTGGACAGGTTTTATTACGAGGGCTGTCCGCTGGTCTGGACGGGCATGCTGTTTCTGATGGATTTGAGCCTGATTATGCTGCAAAGGCTTTCACCTGCTCTGGCGCAAAGGCAGCTGCTTTGGATGGGAATTGGACTGGCAGGAATGCTGGTGCTGCCGTTTTTCTTTCGGCTCATTCCCCGGTTTGAAGTGTTTGAATGGGCGTATATTATCCTTTGTTATGGGCTTTTAATCTGCACACGCTTTTTTGGCGTGGAAAAGGGTGGTTCGACCAACTGGCTGGCGTTTGGGCCGGAATCTTTCCGAATTACGTTCCAGCCTTCAGAGATTGCAAAATTCCTGTTTATATTTTATCTGGCAAGCGTGTTCCGCAAACGTCTGAACTGGAGAAGTTTTTTTACCACAGGCATTCTAAGCGCGGGGCTTGTGCTTTTGCTGGTACTGCAAAAGGATTTGGGCGGTGCGCTGATTTTCTTTATGACATATATGGTAATGCTCTATATCGCGACATCTAATGAACTGCTGTTCCTGCTTGGCATGGGCGCGGCGAGCGGGGCGGCGATGCTGGCGTATAAGCTGTTTTCGCATGTGCGGGTGCGTGTAGCTGCATGGCAGAATCCCTGGGCGGATATTGATTTCGGCGGCTACCAGATTGTAAACGCGCTGTTTGCGATTACGACATGGGGCGTATTTGGCAGCGGGCTGACAAAAGGCATGCCCAAAAGTATTCCCGTAGTGGAAAGTGATATGATTTTTGCCGCTGTCTGTGAGGAATTCGGCGCAGCGTTCGGTGCAGGCGTAATTGCGATTTTTATTATGCTGCTTTATCGCGGGGTGCGTATCGCACTGGACTGCGGGCGCAGATATTATGCAATACTTGCCGCTGGCGTTACGGCAATGCTTTCTTTTCAGGCGTTCCTGATTTTGGGCGGCTCCATTAAGCTGATTCCTTTGACGGGCGTTACGCTGCCGTTTGTCAGCTATGGCGGCAGTTCTGTTCTGGTGAGCTTGATGATGATGGGGCTGCTGCAATGGGTCTGCGTATACTGTGAACAGCATAACCGTCAGGAAATCGAACAGGAACCCATTCTGAACGGGGTGGAAGGAGGCGGCTTCGATGAATAATATGAAACGAAGCATACGGCGGATATTCTGGCTTCTTGCGCTCTGTTTTTTCCTTCTGCTGGGCTATCTTGGCAAGTTGACGTTAGTAGACAGGCAGGCAATTTCCGGCAATGCATACAATACCCGCCTGCGCTATGGAGATGATACCATTCGGCGCGGAGAAATCATGGACAGGGAAGGGGAAGTGATTGCCCGCAGCATACCAGCAGATGGAGGCGGCTACAACAGGGAATATCCCCGTTCCCGTATGGCGGCGCACATTACAGGATATAGCAGCGTTGGCAAAACCGGCGTGGAGGCAGCAGAAAATTTTGAACTGATGACGCTCCACAATGAATTGCTTCAGCGTTTGGGCGGCATACTGAAAAAAGACGAACTGATTGGCAACAGCGTAAAACTGACTGTGGATATGGACATACAGAGTGCAGCAGGGAATTTGCTGGGCAGCGCGAAAGGAGCAGTCGTTGTGATGGAACCTTCTACGGGTCGTGTGCTGGCATTGCAGGCATTTCCTGATTTTGACCCGAACAAGGTTGCGGCGCAGTGGGAAAACCTGAAAGACCATGAGGACAGCCCGCTTCTGAATCGTGGTACGCAGGGGATTTATCCGCCCGGCTCTACGTTTAAGACGGTAACCGCGCTGGCAGGGATAGAGTATCTTCCGGATTGGCAGACGTTTACCGTAGAATGTACGGGTGAGGCTGTTTTTGAGGATAAAATTATCCATTGCTACAACAACAGGGCGCATGGTCTGGTAGATATGAAAGGGGCAATGGAAGGCTCCTGTAACTGTTATTTTGCCGCGCTTGCGCAGAAAATTGGTGCGGGAAAACTTGCAAAGACGATGGAGCGTGTTGGTATGCAGGAGGCCTGTGGCTTTGAACTGGCATATACTCCAAATACCGTTTTGCTGGACTCGGATTCTACGGAAAGTGAACTGGTGGAAACGGCAATCGGGCAGGGACGGACGGGAGTTACACCGCTGTATATGGCAATGCTGGCGTCAGCCATCGCGAACGAGGGGCTGATGATGCGCCCGTATATTGTCGACCATGTAGTATATCCCAACGGCAGCACAGGTAAAACAACAGTACCGAAAAAGCTGGCGCAGATATGCACGCCGGAGGAAGCAGCCATTTTGAAGGAAATGATGGTTGGTGTAGTAGAAAACGGTACAGGCGGTGCGGCTTCTGTCAGCGGCGTAACGGTAGCCGGAAAAACAGGGACTGCGGAAAATGCGACGGGCAATGACCATAGCTGGTTTATCGGCTTTGCTCCGGCGGAAGAACCTAAGGTTGCGATAGCAGTTTTGCTGGAAAACGCAAACGATGGGACTGCGTCCGCGATTGCAGGGAAGGTACTCAGGGCTGCATTGGAAGAAATGGGTGAATAAAGGGAAAAGAGGGCTGGAATGGAACTGAAATTTGATACGGGAAAGGAATATGCCGTTGTTTTGGAGGGCGGCGGTGCAAAAGGTGCGTATGAAATCGGCGTGTGGAAAGCGCTGGAAGAAGCGGGAGTAAAATACAACGCTGTTGCAGGGACTTCTGTTGGTGCGCTGAATGGCGCAATGATGGCTATGCACCAGTTGGACAAGGCTGTGGAATTATGGGAAAACATTACGTTTTCTCAGGTGTTCGATGTGGACGATGAACAGATGCGGCGGCTGTATAGTGGTGATTTTCAGGGGCTGGGGGCTAAAACGCTCTGGAAAGACGTTGTAGAGGCGGTGAAAGGGGGCGGGCTGGACATTGAGCCGTTGCGGAAACTGGTAAACGAAACCGTCAGCGAAGAAAAAATTCGCGCGTCGAATGTAGAACTGTTTCTTGTGACATATTCTTTGACAGAAAAAAAAGAACTTGACCTGAACGCAAAGGAGTTGCCGGACGGCAAACTGGCGGATATGCTGCTGACAAGTGCATACCTGCCGTTGTTTCGGCGGGAAAAAGTGGACGGAAAAGAATATATG
>CAMQRG010000201.1 GCA_947036475.1 uncultured Clostridia bacterium | reverse complement strand
TCCGCAGCCAGAGCCGCTTCCCTGAGTGCCTCCGTAACAGTCGGGTGCGCGTGTATTGTCGCAATGACGTCCTCTACCGTTGCCTCCATGCCGACCGCCAGCGCACATTCGCCAATCAGGTCTGTCGCCCTCGGGCCTAAAATATGGACGCCCAATACTTCCTTATATTCTTTCCCAATGATGAACTTTACCATGCCTGTGCCGCCGTTCATAATCAGGGATTTGCCGTTTGCCATCAGCGGGAATCTGCCCACCTGATAATCCACGCCAAGCTCTTTGGCCTTTTCTTCCGTCAGCCCAACGCCGGCAAATTCCGGATCTGTATATACACAGGAAGGATTTGTTTTTTCGTTATAATACGCTTCTTCTCCAAGTGCATTTTCCGCCGCAGTCTCGCCCTGCGCAGACGCAACATGCGCCAGCATGACTTTACCCAGACAGTCGCCGACAGCGTATACATTCGGCACATTCGTTTCCATTCTGTCATTTACCGCAATGCGTCCCCTGTCGTTTTCTATGCCGACCGCATCAAGATTAAGCGCCGCTGTATCCGTTCTTCTGCCGACCGCCACAAGTACTTTTTCCGCTTCAAAGCTCTGCACGGCGCCGCCAGCCTCAACATTGACCTTTGCGCCGGCTGTGGACGGTTCCACAGACTGCACCTTTGCCTCTGTCATAATCTGAATGCCCTTTGCCTCCATCATTTTACGCAGCTGCGCTGTCAGTTCTCCATCCATCATGGGCAGCAGTTTGGGCATAGCTTCCACTATTGTAACTTTTGTTCCAAATTTACTGTACGCCGTTGCCAGTTCAATGCCAATTACGCCGCCGCCAATCACCAGCAGCGTTTTCGGAATGCTTTCAAAGGAAAGCGCGCCTGTGGAATCCACACAATTTGCGTTTTCCTTCACACCCGGAATCGGCGGAACTGCCGGAACGGAGCCCGCTGCAATGATGATTTTATCAAAGGACAGATTTTCTTTGCTGCCGTCCTTTTTTTCGACCGTAAGCGTATCTCCGGAGGCAAACGACGCCGTCCCTTCCACAACTTTAATCTTATTCGCCTTCATCAGCCCTGTTACGCCGCTGACAAGCTGGTTTGTAACCGCATTCTTTTTTCCCTGTACCCTGCCCCAGTCAACCTTTTTGACCTCTGCCGCAATGCCAAACCCTGCCATTTCTTCCACTTCGGAAAGCAGTTCCGCGGAATGCAGTATTGCCTTTGTGGGAATACAGCCTACATTCAGGCATGTACCGCCCAGTTTGTTCTTCTCAATCAGCGTCACTTCTCCGCCAAGCTGTGCCGCGCGGATTGCCGCCACATATCCGCCCGGGCCGCCGCCAATGACCGCAACCGTCGTTTTTCCTTCTTTTTTGGATACCGGAGCCGCCGGTGCTGCGGGAGCCGGTGCTGCCGCAGGCGCGCCGCCAATCTGTTCGCCCGCCGCGCCAATATATGCCAAAATGCCTTTTACGGGGACGTCCTCCCCTTCCTGCGCCACAATCTTTAATAATATGCCATCTGCCTCGCTTGCGACCTCGCTGGTCAGTTTGTCTGTTGTAATTTCCAGCAGGATATCGCCCGCCTTCACAGCGTCACCTTCCTGCTTCAGCCATTTCGCAACAGTACCCTCCTCCATCGTCAGGCCAAGCTGAGGCATCTTTACTTCTACCGCCATGTTGAATTCCTCCTTTTCCAAAACTACCCATTTTACTCCGCCCTGCCCTTCCGGAGAGGGAGATAACCGGAACAGGCGGGCAAAGCGCTTCTCATCTCCCAAGGCCCGCAAGGAAAAGGTATGGGAGTTTTTCTTTTGTATTTTCTGCTGTCATCTTTTGTTTTGTATCATCGAACCATTCGGCAAATCGTTTCAGGCCGGAAAACAAAGAATTTCTTCTGCCGCTTTCTCAGCTCAGACGAACGATATGCCTGAAATCTGTCAATAGCCTCATACAATATTTTTACAGAAGTATCTGCATCGGATTTTCCAGAAGCTCACGAACCGCCAGCTCAAATTTCGCCGCTGTCGCTCCGTCAATCAGACGGTGGTCAAATGTAAAGGAAATTCTCATAAACTGCCGCTTGCTGATATTTCCTTCCTCGTCCATCACCAGTTCATCCTGTACAGCGCATACACCCAGTATTCCGGAATCCGGCTGGTTGATAATCGGGTCAAAAGTTTCCACGCCGAACATGCCGAGGTTGGAAATGGAGAACGTGGAACCTTTGTATTCGTCCATGCCCAGCCTGTTTGTTCTTGCGCGTTCCGCCAGATCTTTCGCAGTTCCGGAAATTTCGTCCAGCCCCATTTTATCCGCATCTTTGATAACGGGTACAATCAGCCCGTCGTCCAGTGCAACCGCCATGCCAATATTGACATGGGCGCGTTTGATAATCTTGTCGCCGTCAATGCTTACCAGAATATGCCTGTTGTTCCTTAAGGCCTTTGCAGTCGCTTTCAGTATGTAGTCGTTCAGGGAGTATTTCACGCCCAGTTCGTTGTTGACTTTCTTCCGGAACGCCATAAGGTCTGTAACGTCTATTTTCACGTTCTGCGTTACAACGGGGATTTCCTGTGCAGATTTCGTCATACGCTCCGCAACAACTTTCCGCATGCCGCTCAGTTTTTCGACCTCGTCGCCTTCCATCAGTTCGATAGAGCCAGCCGTCTGTGCCGCAGGTTTGGGAGCCGCCGGTGCCGCAGCAGCAGCAGGAGCCGCCTTTCCTGTTTCAGCCGCCGCCAAAATGTCCTTCTGCACAATGCGCCCCATAGGGCCCGTCCCCTTTATGCCGCTGTAGTCCACGCCCAGTTTTGCCGCTGTTTTCCGCGCCAGCGGGGAAATGCGCACCCTGCCGCCGGAAACAGGCACAGCTACTGGTGCCGCCGCAGGTACAGGCGCAGCTTCTTCTACGGGAGCAGCAGCCGGTGCTGCCGCAGGAGCGCCGCCAGCCTGCTCCCCTGCTTCGCCGATATATGCCAGCAGGCCTTTTACGGGAATATCCTCCCCTTCCTGCGCAACGATTTTCAGCAGTACGCCGTCATGCTCGCTTTCCACTTCGCTGGTCAGCTTGTCCGTTGTGATTTCAAGGATAACCTCACCGGCTTTTACCGCATCGCCTTCCTGCTTTACCCACCTTGTTACGGTGCCTTCTTCCATGGTCAGCCCAAGCTGGGGCATTCTTACTTCAAAAGCCATATTTCTCCCTCCTTATCTATTCAAAACATGCTTTACTGCCTTCACAATATCCGCAGGATGAGGGAAATTTACATCTTCCAGCGTAGGGCTGAAAGGAGATACTGTATTCAAGCCGCAGACACGTTCCACAGGCGCGTCCAGTTCGTCAAACAGCTCCTCAACAATCTGTGCAGAAATTTCAGCCGCATAACTGCCGCGTTTTACTTCCTCGGACACTACGACCACATTGTGTGTTTTAGAAACAGATTTCACGACCGCATCCCAGTCAAGGGGAACCAGCGTACGCAGATCCAGCACTTCCACACTGACGCCTTCTTTCGCCAGTTCTTCCGCAGCCTCCAGTGCGAAATAAACCTGACGGCTCCATGTAATTACCGTTATGTCCGTACCTTCACGCTTCACATCGGCTACGCCAAGAGGAATCGTGTATTCACCTTCGGGGATTTCCTCTTTTTTTGCATACAGCAGTTTATGCTC
>CAMQRG010000200.1 GCA_947036475.1 uncultured Clostridia bacterium | reverse complement strand
CCAAACGAGTGCAGCGCGGGAAAGCAGACGAATGCAACAGCCCTCCCAGCCGGTACCACAGCCCTCCCGCCCGACGTTGGCGGACATGCCAGTTCCCCATTTACAAAATACTGTGCGGAAAGGACAGAAAATCCAGCTGCCCGTTACGAATACCGATATTTTGGAGGCATGCTTTGGCTGGAACACAACAGACAACCGCTGCGACCTTGATGTATCTGCATTTCTTCTTGGCGCAGACGGGAAAGTATTGGGGGATTCCTGGTTCGTTTTTTACGGGCAGACACAGAGCCCTGATAAAAGCACAGAATTTATTGCCGAAAGCTCTGGCTGTCGTGAAGCCATGCGGGTCAATCTGGACAGGCTGGATACAAGGGTACAACGGATTGTTTTTGTTCTGACAATAAACGAGGCTTTGGAAAACAACCTTCATTTCGGCATGGTAAAAGACGCATATATCGCAATCAGGAAACAGGTGGACAAAGGGAACGACATTGCCGGTTTCCTGATGACGGAATATTATACAAATGTTGTTTCCATGATGATTGGCGAACTATACCGCCACAACGGAACATGGAAATTCAATGCAGTGGGCAACGGCATTTCAAAAGATCTGGCAGGGCTGTGCGAATGGTACGGCGTTGCGGTAGACTGAAAAATCATATTTTTTACAAGGGGGCAGGACGATGCTGAAATTTGAAACGGTAAATGAACTGGCGTTAAAAGTTACCTGCACAGGGAGCGACACACTCATCGCGAAAGCCGGTGCGTTTATATGCGGAGAAAACAGCGGGTACAAGAATTATAAATTTGAAAAGCTGCTTCTTGGGCCGCAGGAAAGCAGAGGGCAGGCGTTAATCGGCTCTATCATGCGGCGTGTGACGGGTGAAAACCTCCCGTTGATGAAAGTAACCCTTTCCGGCGACAGCGTGACATATTACGCGAATCATGGGCAGCACGTTATTGTGTACCAGCTGGCAAAAGGAGAAGTGCTTTCCATTGAATCCGAAAATATCCTTGCATTTACACCGGAATGTAAATATGACGTCCGGTTTATCGGCTGCGGCGTAATTTCACAAAAGGGGCTTGCCACTTCCACGCTGACGGGCATGGGGCCCAATTCCTATGCGGCGATATTAGTGGACGGAAACCCCCTTGTATTAAGCAATATCCAGAACAGGAATACAATCGCCGTCGACCCTGACGCGGTAGTCTGCTGGATGGGACAGGGCCCCTGCGACCCTGAGATTAAAGCAGACATAAACTGGAAAACATTTATCGGGCAGTCCTCCGGTGAATCTTACAGCTTTGAATGGGGCGGGCATTTGCCGGTAACAGTAATCATCCAGCCAAATGAACGAGAGAGTGGCATAAACCTCGGCATGGACGGCGGGCGGCTTGGGCGCAGGCCGGACTGACGAATGCCAGCGGTTTATAAAGACATAAAGACCTTGGGGGCTTTGCCCCCAATACCCCCACAAGGGCTTTCAGCCCTTGACCCATTTTTGCCGCACTTTCGTGCGGCGATAGATGGAATGGGGATACAGGATATTGTATTCCTGCTCCTGCAAAACGCAGTTTTGCACAAGAGGGTCAAGGGACAACGTCCCTTGCGGGGCGCGGGGCGGCGCCCCGCGGTTTTATCACTTTGCGGTCTTACCGCCTTTCAAGCGCGCGGTACAGTTCCGGCTTGCGGTCCGCCTTGAGCGGGAATTTTTTCCGCAGCGCAGGCGCGTCCTCCGGATTGATTTCGGCAACAGTCAGGCCAGTTCCCGACGGGGCGTGTGCAATCAGTTCTCCGTTGGGCGAAAACAGCATACTGTCCCCGCTGTATTCCAGACCGCCGCCAGAGCCGCAACGGTTCACACCAATCATAAAACACTGATTCTCAATAGCACGCGCCTGGAGCAGCGCTTTCCAATGCGGGATACGGGATATGGGCCAGTTCGCAATGACGGAAATCAGCCAGCTTTCCCGCGAGGCAATCTGAAAAATTTCAGGAAACCGCAAATCATAACAGATAAACGGCGCATACGGTACGCCCTCCAATGCACAAACGCAGATTTCATTGCCTCCTTTATAATGTTTCGCTTCTGCTCCATAAGAAAAGGGGTGTATTTTCGCGTAGTCCGCCAGCAGCTCCCCTGTTTTGGAAAGCACGATACAGTGGTTGGTAGATATGCCGTTTTCATGGACAGCCATGCCAAAGCAGACCGCCGTATTGTTTTTCTGCGCTTCTTCGCGGAAGAAAGCAATGGCCGCACTCCCCCTCCGCTGTTCGCCGTAAGTCTCCGGACGCAGTGTAAAGCCCGTCAGTGCGGTCTCCGGAAATACCGTAAGGTCAACTCCCTGTTCCCCTGCTTCCGCAAGCATTGCGCGGCAGAGCTCCATAGCCCGCTCCTGTTCCTCAAACCCCATGTCTATCTGTCCCAGTCCGATTTTCATTGTTCGCCCTCCTTTGTCATAAATTTGCTTCTTATCCCTCAAAATCATCTGTTATCAAAAAGGCTTTGTAGGAATATCCATCTATATCAGCCGTCAGCTGCTCAAATAAATTCATTGCTTTTTCGCAGTCCTCTTTTTTCATAATGGTAAAATGGTAATCCTCGCTGGCTCCGTCAAAATTCACAATGTTATACTGCCCTTCCAATTGCCCCGCAAGCTCCGCCAGCCATTCCACGATACAGTCATCGTCCGAAAATCTTTCCTCTTGAATAGAAAAAGTCAGTCCGCGCGCCGTTTTGATATTTTCTATAAACCAGAAAAAATCTTCCAGAGCTGGTGCGCCTGCGTCAGAAGAAACCATATAATATTGCGGCTTTACAGGCTGTTTCTCCAAATCGGCAATATTCCCAAAAGGGTCCTCCGGGTCAACAGCGTGTCCGGACAGCACATATAAAACATCGGGAATGCCGCCATATTCATCAACCGCATTTTCCAAACAGGTTTTACAGTGTTGAAACGCGTTCTCTTGATGCCCGCAAAGCATGAGCTCGCAAAAATCTTTCAATACATTTATCTGATTTGAAGCAGTCATTTTCTTTTTCCTCCTTTTACACACAAATTTAAGCAGGACTGCCGGCAGGGAATTTATATTATTTTAAAATATTTTTCGGTTCTAAGCAAGACAAACAAGGCGGGCTGTGGTAAACTATTCGGGAATTGTTTTGAAAGGAGAGATAGGAATGAAATTCATTTCATGGAATGTAAACGGTCTGCGGGCAGCTGTCGGCAAGGGTTTTTTAGACTATTTCAAGGAGGCTGACGCGGATATTTTTTCGATACAGGAAACAAAATTACAGGAAGGGCAGATTGCTCTGGAAACGGAGGGCTGGCACCAATACTGGAATTATGCGGAAAAGAAAGGGTATTCCGGCGTGGCGGTGTTTACGAAGGAGGAGCCGTTAAACGTGGCTTACGGCATCGGCGTGGAGGAGCACGACCACGAGGGACGCGTGATTACGCTGGAATTTCCGGATTTTTACCATGTGACGGTATACACGCCCAATTCCCAGCAGGAGAACGCAAGGCTGGGCTATCGAATGGAATGGGAGGACGCATTTCGGGCATATCTCTGCGGGCTGGACGCTGAAAAACCGGTCATCATCTGCGGTGATTTGAACGTTGCACATCAGGAGATCTGTCTCTTATACACATCTCCGAGCCCACGAGACGCTACGCTATCTC
>CAMQRG010000199.1 GCA_947036475.1 uncultured Clostridia bacterium | reverse complement strand
TGTTTGCGCTGCGGCGCGGAAATGCTGGAGGGGCTGAAACCTTTGGTGGGAGATGCCGTTATCTCCCACCAAAGGTTTCAGCCCCTCCAGCATTTCCGCGCCGCAGCGCAAACATTTCCTCATCTTTTTCCCTCCGTTCCAAAACATGCTTTTCCCAGTTCTTTCCTTATTTGTTTTCCTTTTTCCGCCCTGCTGAAAACCGTTTCGCAGGCGTTGCTTTTTTATAAATTTCTGATATAATGAAAGCAAACGGCAGGGCAGCCCCCTTCCGCTTTTCCATTATATTTCAGAAAGGAATCATCAACATGGACGGAACTTGGGTATTTATCATGGAAAATCTTGAATATCTTCTGCGCATTGTCACAGCCAGCATCTGCGGCGGCTTTATCGGCTATGAACGCAGCCGCCGCCGCAAAGAAGCCGGTCTGCGCACGCATATCATTGTTGCGCTGGGCTCTGCCCTGCTGATGATTGTATCAAAATACGGTTTCCCTGACATCATCGACCAGCCTGGAATGCGTGTCGATGCTTCGCGTATCGCCGCAAACGTTATTACGGGCATTTCCTTCCTTGGTGCGGGCGTTATTTTTACGCGGGACGTTTCCGTAAAAGGGCTGACAACAGCGGCGGGCTTATGGTCCGTAGCAGGCATCGGGCTGGCGATTGGCGCGGGCATGTACCCCGTCGGCATATTCGCCACACTGCTGATTCTGGTTGTGCAGCTGCTTTCTTATGGTCCGCTGAAAAAGCTGGACGGCCCAATACATGAGATTTTCTCCATTACTTACCAAAATGTCCCGAACGGGCTGGAGCTTCTGAAAAGCCAGCTTGCCATGCGGAACATCGTTATCCACCATATACAGATGGAGAAGAACCCCGACGATACCGTCACTGTGACGCTGAACGTCAGCCGGGCGAATGCCATCACCTGCACAGACCTTGCCGGTATTTTTGCCAACGACCCTTCTGTCAAGAATTTCCGGTTGTGATGTGAAAAGACCTTGAGGGCTCCGCCCTCAATCTCCCGCAGACCCTTTGAAAAGGGCCTGACCCTAAACTTTTATGGGGCAAAACATTCGTTTTGCCCATATTTTTTCATCGGCAACTTTACAATAAAGCAAAATATCAATTTACAATACTTTCCGGAAACTCCTGCATAATTCCCTCCAGACGTCCCGCAATGCTGTCAGCGGGATATTCTTTTTTCAAATAATAGCATTTCCCATCTCGAAATATCCTCCCATCTCCAAAAACGCTGATTTCCTCCGCTTCCCATGCCTCTCCATTTTCCGCGCCGAAAAACCACAGTTCATACCTCGACTGTCCATTATATGTAATTACTGTCCCATTTGCATTCAGGGCGGAATGGTGATAACGGCATTCCAGATTTTCCAATTCCCCCGCCAGTTCTTTTGCAAGCGTCGGGTCGTTCCGATAAAAAGTAACAGAATCCAGCGTTCCAGTTTCCATTTTCAATATGGCAATATCCCTGATTTCCTCCCTGCCGGAAATCCCCATCAAATCCGCTACGCTCCTGCCCTGCCGCCAGACCGCTATTCCCACAACGCTGCCCACCATTGCGCAGACCAGCAACGGTACAACCGCTCTCCGCCAATTCCCTTTCATAATCTTCCCTCCTCTGCTCACAATCCTTATAAAAACATCATACCAGAACTGCCGCAAAGCCGCAACAAAACGCCCTACGCCGTAAGAAATATGTAAGAAAACACCATTCCGCATTTTTTCCTTCTGCCCTTGACATCTCCGCCAATCGGCGTATACTAAGAGTTAGCAACATATGTCAGAAACTGGAGGCTATTTTATGGCAAGGCCGAGAAAATGCAGAAGGGTCTGCGCGATGCCGCAAAACAACAGCTTTGCCCCAATCGGGGAAAACGTCTGTCGGGAAAAAATCGTCATGCGGATAGAAGAATACGAAACCATTCGCCTGATAGATTTGGCGGGCTATACGCAGGAGGAATGCGCCAGTCAGATGGGCATTGCCCGCACGACGGTGCAGGGAATCTATAACGACGCGCGCAAAAAGCTGGCGGACGTACTCGTCAACGGCAAAGCCCTCTGGATTGAAGGCGGCGATTATGACCTCTGCCGGGAAGAAGGCTCCGGCTGTGCCAGAAAATGCCGGGCAGCCTGTTGCAGAAAAACAAACATACAATAATAGAAGATAACAGGAGATGAATAGAATGAGTGAAAATTGTTCTCATGACTGCGGGAGCTGCTCATCGAATTGCAGCAGCCGCAAGCCGGCGGATTTCCTTGTGCCGCCGAATGAACACAGCAAAATCAAAAAGGTAATTGCAGTCGTCAGCGGTAAGGGCGGTGTGGGGAAATCCATGGTAACCTCCTCTCTGGCTGTGCTTGCAAACCGCAAAGGTTACAAAACAGCCGTTTTAGATGCGGATATCACAGGCCCTTCCATACCCAGGGCCTTTGGCATCAAAGAAAAAGCGTATGGAAACAAGCTGGGCATGCTGCCCTGCGAAACAAAAACAGGCATCGAAGTTATGTCTGTAAACCTGCTTCTGGATAATGATACCGACCCAGTAGTATGGCGCGGTCCCATTATTGCGGAAACAGTAAAGCAGTTCTGGAAAGATGTTGTCTGGGGCGATGTGGATTTTATGTTTATTGATATGCCCCCCGGGACGGGCGATGTCCCCCTGACGGTATTCCAGTCCATCGCAATGGACGGCATCATCATCGTCACCTCCCCGCAGGAACTTGTCAGCATGATTGTAGATAAGGCGGTCAAAATGGCAGAAATGATGAACGTGCCCATACTTGGCATCGTGGAAAATCTCTCCTGTTTTGTCTGTCCGGACTGCGGCAAAACACACAACATCTTTGGAGAAAGCCATATTGAAGAAATTGCCGCAAAGCATAATATCCCTGTGGTCTGCCGCCTGCCGATTGACCCGGCGGTTGCCGCAAGAAGCGACAGGGGCGAAACAGAGGATTTGCAGGGCGAATGGCTCGACCCGATGATATCGTATCTGGAAAAAATTTGACAGGAGGGGTTCTGCATGAAGAAAAAAATCGCGGTAACATATGAAAACGGACAGGTATTCCAGCATTTTGGGCATACGTCCGAATTTAAGGTATACACCATTGAGGACGGCGCTGTTACCGCTACGGAAGTTCTGCCGACCAATGGCAGCGGGCATGGCCTTCTGGCTGACTTCCTGCTGCTGAACGGCGTATCCGCTGTAATCTGTGGCGGCATCGGCGGCGGCGCAAAAGCCGCGCTGGCAGAAAAACAGATTGAACTGTTCGGCGGCGTAAGCGGTGATGCGGACGCACGCGTTGCGGAATATCTGAAAGGCGCGCTGGCGTTCAATCCCGGCATCGAATGCAGCCATCATCATGACCACGACCATGAAAACTGCGGCGGACATGATGACCACCACTGCGGCGGACACTGCCACTAATCGTTTACACAAAAAAGAGCTGAAAAACCAAGGTTTGCGGTGACAAGGAAGTAATTTTGATTAGGCGGTATAGCCCCGATTACAAGGGCTGTACCGTCTTTTCTTGCGCTCAACGAGCGCATATTCTTTATGCGCCTTGCCGTTTCGGTTGCGTGACAGAAAGAAAATTGAGTTCACCTACAAAGTTGAATACAATATCTACTTTCTGTACCCGTTTCCCGTTCACCTTTTCCGGCGCATGGACTA
>CAMQRG010000198.1 GCA_947036475.1 uncultured Clostridia bacterium | reverse complement strand
ACAACCTCCCGCGCCTTAGCCGCCAGTTCTGCCGTTGCGCTTTCGATATCCTCCGCCGCAAAAATCGCCGAAACCACTGCCACGCCGTTAATACCACTGCCGGCAAGTTGCTCCACATTTCTTTGATTGATTCCGCCAATCGCCACCACAGGGATAGATACCGCCCCGCAAATTTCTTTGAGTGTTTCAAAGGGAACTTCTGCCGCGTCCTGCTTTGTTGCCGTCGGAAATACCGCGCCGACCCCCAGATAATCCGCGCCGCGTTTCTCAGCCAGCACCGCCTGCTCCACCGTTTGCACTGAAACGCCAATGATTTTGTCCGGTCCCAGCTTCGCCCGCACGTCCCCAGCCTCCATATCACTCTGCCCGACATGTACGCCGTCCGCATCTACAGCCTTCGCCACCTCTACATTATCATTCACTACAAACGGCACGCCGTACCGGTCCGTCACTTTCTTTACCGCTTTCGCCTGTTCCAGAAACGCCGTATCGTTCAGTTCTTTTTCCCGAATCTGTATGAATGTCGCTCCGCCGCATATTGCTTTTTCCACATCGCCCTCTAAGCGCCTGCCGCCCAGCCATGCCCTGTCTGTCACAGCATATACCAGCATCGTTTTTTTATCTGCTTTCAACCTTCCTGCCCTCCTCCAACGTCCGGTCGTCCAAATTGCTCATTGCATCTATAATAAATGTCCGGTAAGAGCCTGTTCCATCTGCTCCTGTCAACCGCTCAAAGGCAAGCTCACCGCACAGCCCCATCGCCGCGACTGCCGCAGCCACAGCGTCCAGCGTATCTTCCGGATTTGCCGCACAAAATGCCGCCACAACACCACTAAGCATGCAGCCCGTCCCAGTGATTTTCGACATCAAAGGCTTTCCGTTGCGTATCACATACGCCTTTTCCGCGTCTGCAACAATGTCAATCGCGCCTGTCATGGCAATCACCGCGCCTGTTTTCCGGCTCAGCTTCTTCGCAAACGCCGCAGCCGCCGGAAGGTTTTCTTCTGTCACGCTGTCCGCCAGGTCCGCATCGACGCCCTTTGTCGCACTTTTTTCGCCGTGCAGGGCTTTCAGTTCCGAAACGTTCCCCCTGATTACGGTAAACTTAATTTCCTCCAGAAGCTGTTTTGCCGTATCCGTCCGTAATGCAGAGGCCCCAGCGCCTACCGGGTCAAGCACAACCGTATGCCCAAGGGCATTCGCGCGTCTCCCTGCTTTCAGCATGGACGCAACCGTCCGGCTGTTCAGCGTACCAATATTGATACAAAGCCCTCCGCAGATGGAAGTGATTTCTTCCACCTCCGCCGCGTCGTCCGCCATAATAGGCGAGCCGCCGCATGCCAGCAGGATATTGGCCACATCATTCACCGTCACATAATTTGTAATATTGTGAATCAGCGGCACAGATTCCCTCACCTTTGCAATGATACCTTTTTTCATGTTCTTCCTCCTTCCACTCTTTCCCGCGTCATTGGATTTCGTGGGGAGTCCCGCAAAAAAAGGACACTCCTGTTCAGAATGTCCTTCCATCGCGAAATTTTTTCCCTACGTTGGCATTATCCAAATCAGGTTCCATGGTCGGCGTATGGTTGCGCCCTCTCAGCCTGCCTACAAGCTCCCATATTCCATATTTTATTTCCATTCTCAGAATACCATATCCCCGCCGTTTTGTCAAATCACAAACAATAGATAAGTCTGGTGCGCTTCTGTCGACATCTCCCGCCAATACGTGCGGAAGGTTTCTTCGTCCAGCTCCGGCTCATTGGAAAGCACACAAATTGTATATTCCTGCCCTTTCTCTGTCAGCTTAAACTGCTCAAATATTTTCAGGCTGGTAAAATTCTGCGTGCGATGGAGATTTGCCTCCATTGCAAGTTCGTCCCTCGTGGAATCAGACACCACCAGATATCCTCCTGTGGGTTGGCGGTAAACATAATCCAAAATCGCACCGCCCTCTCTGGTATACTGGCAAACCACTACGGACGCTTCCTGTCCTTCCGCATCAGCCTGAAGAAAGGCTTCCCATGTGTCCTGCCCCCCGACGACTTCGCCGTTTGCAATCGTATAGAATCCCATTGACGCAGCGTCCTCCGAAGGCAGTTCCATCGGCACCTCGTCCAGTTCCGCCTGCATTTCTTCCTCTTTGCCCATTTCCTGCTGTTCGTTCTGTGCAGGCTCCTTCTCTGCGGGTTCATTTGCACGCCCACAGCCTGCTGCCAGCACAACGGCACATAATACTGCCGCAATCGCTCTTTTCATAGTTTTTCCTCCTGTTTTTCTCTTTTTTGTATTTTAGGCGGACGCTTTTTGCTTCGGCTCTCCATCAGCTGCCCCGCCTCCCGAAAAATTTCCTCTTTTATGATAGCCTCATGGGTATTTTCCACCACAATCCACCTGTTTTCAGGCAGTTCCCGTGTTTTTTTCTCCTTAAAGCTGATTTTTTCTTCCTTCCCCTGCGCCATATGTCCCAGATAAACAGGATTTCGCAGTATCTTGCGCACTGTTCCTGCCGACCATTGGAAGCAGTCCCTTCGCCCCAGGTCCTCCCCGCGCTGCTTTTTCAGCTGCGATGGCGTAAGTACGCCCCTTGCAGTCAGTATTCCCGCAATTTTCTGGCAGGAAAGTCCTGAAATGTACAGGGAAAATATTTCCTCCACAACTGCCGCCGTTTCCCCGTCCGGAACCAGACGATGCCGCCGGCTCTCTTCCTTTCGGTAACCATAGGGCGCGTAGTTCCCCAGAAACTGCCCTTCCTCCATTTTTCGCCGGAACACCGCGCGAATATTGTCAGAAAGCTCCTCCGAGTACCACTCATTGACAAGGCTGTTGATTTGGCGGGCTTTTTTGTTTTCTCGCCTTGCGGTATCCACATGGTCAACCGCCGTTACGAATCGGATACCCCAGAGCGGAAATTTCCCATGCAGATATGTTTCCGCCGTTGCGGCATTCCGCGTAAAACGGGACTGCGTTTTGCATAGTATGATGGAAAAACAACCGCGCTTTGCGTCCCGAAGCATTTCCTGAAACGCGGGGCGGTCGTCCCGCAGACCGGAATAGTCCTCGTCTGCGTATACTTGATATACTTCCCAATCCATCTCCGCAGCATACGCCAAAAGCATGGAACGCTGATTCTGTATGCTTTCGCTTTCTGCATCGCCCCGTCCTTCGTCCTCAACAGAAAGGCGGCAATAAACAGCCGCAGTTTCTTTTTTCATTGCCCTCGCCTCTTTTTTCTTCCTCAGAAAAAATATACGGCAGGGCAGCTCGTCTTATCCGTACAAATATGCCGCCTGTTTTCAATCCAAACCGCGGAACAGGTATTTTTCACAGCGCGGGCAGCAGGTGTCCTCTGCCACTTTTCTTCGACAGTCCAGTGTTTTTCCGCAGTGTGGGCAAATGTAAATTTTAACTTCCAGAAAAATATCCAAAACAACAATCGCGATTGCCATAAGCGGGTTATGCAAAAATACAAATGACATCGCCGCAAGCGCGTAAAGGAAAATACTGAGTTTCTGAAACTTTTTGAATTTCGCCAACAATGCGGACCCTTTTTCTGATAAATTTTTCTGCAAAATGACAGCTCCTTCCAAATGCCAAAAACGCGTTCGCTTTTTGGCAGATTGCCTTGATTGCTTTTATTCTTTTTCTTTATTTTATTACAAAATGCCGGAAAAAGCAACCGGAAAGAACATCTGAGGTGTGTCCTAACGCGCATTTTATAAATATTGTAAATAGGATTTCTTTTTTATT
>CAMQRG010000197.1 GCA_947036475.1 uncultured Clostridia bacterium | reverse complement strand
CCATAAATATTTTGGACACAGGGGGAAATGAAATCGGCGCGGTAGCCTTAGGGCAGTTTTCTGATTTGACCAATGCCCCCAATATGGAAATACTTTATCTGGTCAATCCATATCGGAGCTTTTCCAGAGCAGCAGAAGACATCAGGCAATTGATGGAGGGTATCCAAAGTGTCGGACATATGGAACAGGTTACTATTTTCTGCAACCCGAACTTGGGCGCAGAAACTTCTGAACAGGAAATACTGGTGGGCTATACACGACTGGAGGAGCTTCTGCTCCCATTAGGACTGCGCCCACAGGGGCTGGTGATTCCCAATTGGGTGGACAAATCGGTTTTTTCCGGTCTTAAAGTCCCTGTATGGTGTATTACACCCTGTATTGAGTATCCATAAAAATAAGGAGGAGTATAGAATGGCAAAAGTTGAAATCAATGCAGCATACTGCAAGAGTTGCCGTCTTTGCGTGAATGTCTGCCCAAAGCAGGTGTTATTTATCGGAAAAAGCACAAACAAAATGGGGTATGACGCAGTGGAAATGAATTTGGAAAAGGAATGCATCGGCTGCAAAATGTGCGCAGCGATGTGTCCGGAAAGCGCAATTGAGGTTTACAAATAAAAAAGGAGATGAGAACATGGAAAAACTTTTTATGAAAGGGAATGAAGCAATCGCAGAAGCCGCTGTACGTGCCGGCTGCCGTTTTTTCGCAGGATACCCGATTACACCGCAGAATGAAATCCCCGAATATATGTCAAAAAGGCTGCCCCAGGTAGGCGGGGTATTTGTACAGGGGGAAAGCGAAGTTGCTTCTGTCAATATGGTCTATGGCGCGGCATATACGGGCACCCGTGCAATGACATCGTCATCTGGCCCCGGCCTTAGCCTGAAATCGGAAGGGCTTTCCGCCCTGGCAGGCTCTGAACTGCCTGCCGTAGTCGTAAATGTTATGCGGGGCGGGCCGGGCGTAGGCTCTATTCAGGCAGCGCAGATGGATTATCTGCAGGCGACAAAAGCCTCCGGTCATGGCGGTTTTCGAATGCTGGTCTATGCTCCGGCGACTGTGCAGGAAGCGGTAGATTTGACATACAAGGCATTTGATAAGGCAATGGAATATCAGGCTCCTGTACTGGTTTCTGCAGACGGTTGTATCGGCTCTATGATGGAACCAATAACGCTGCCGCCGATGAAAGAAACACAGCGGGAAAATCTGAAGTTCTTTGCCAGCGAAAAAATGAACCCCAAAAGAAAAATCATTACATCCATGCTGCCGGTTGAAGCAGAGCAGGAAATGTTCAATAAACGAATGGACGCAATGTATCAGAAATGGAATGAAACGGAAATCATGTCAGAAAAATATATGATGGACGATGCAGAATATGTCATTGTCGCATACGGAACCAGCGCGCGTATCGCAAAAAGCACAATTAAGGTTTTGAGGGATAAGGGGAACAAAGTTGGATTGATTCGCCCGATTACGTGCTGACCTATCTGATACCGGAGTTGTTGGAAATGGTAGATGAGGGAGAAATCCCCGTCATGGCGGCGTACCAGGTTTCTTATCTGGATACGGAAAGCCAAAATACGCTGCTCCGTTATCTGGAAGAAACGGAAACAAAGCTGACTATCAAACTTGCACAAAAAATCCGCGAAAATTTTTCAAAAAATATCCCGTTATCTGCCGAAAAAATTGAAAAATTCATAGAGTATAACAATAAGCGGGAATCAAAAACGATTTCATTCAAAATCAGCCGCGAAAAACTCGGGCGGTTCTCTGACGCGGTTCCCGATGATGAAACGATAGAGAAACTGTTTCTGGAATTTCTGGCAGAACGATTTTCCATGACATAAAGCGGCTGGGCAGAAGGGAGGTGATGCCCCTGCAAAAATCCCATACAGAAGGAGGAAAAATCATGAACCAGTATGTAATCCCGGCAAATTTCACAGACGCAGGCCGCCTGTTGGGGCTGTTTGAGGTACGCAACGGCGTGGAGGCTGTCGCGCTGTCTGTCCCACTGCTGGCAGGCTGTTTTTCATGGCTGCCGTTTTCGTTGACAACAAACCTCATCATTACCATGATAATCGTCATT
Source organism: uncultured Clostridia bacterium (assembly GCA_947036475.1). GTDB lineage: Bacteria > Bacillota > Clostridia > Lachnospirales > Anaerotignaceae > Anaerotignum_A. Next base: position 1,700 of record CAMQRG010000197.1, on the reverse strand, counting down.
CCGGCAGGCGGGTTTGCGTTAATCGGCATCAACGATGACTGTCTGACGCGCTTTTTGCATACATGGCTGGTATGGCGGCGGAAACGCGGCATTATCTTCCATCGGGGACACGCGCGCATGAAAAAAAGGAGGGCAAAACAGTTCCATGAAGATTAAAGATTTGATATTTGGCAAAAAAATCATGCCGGATTCAGGCGGCGCGAAGCATTACGCGGAAAGCGTGCAGAACTGGCTGACCGTTTCGGATATTCGGGACGGCGTTATCATCACAAAGGACGGCAGGTTTGTAAAGCTGCTGGAAGTCCTGCCAGTGAATTTTTACCTGAAATCGGCAATGGAACAGCAGAACATCATCTACTATTTTTCCTCGTACCTGAAAATCGCGCCCGACCATCTGCAATTCCTTGCGGTGACGCAGAAGGCGGACATTGACGCGTATATCAGCCGGATGTGGCAGATTTATGATACGGAGGAGAATGAAAGCTGCCGCGCCATGATTGCGGACAACATCGCGGAAATTGAATACCTTGCGGACAGGGAGGCGTTGACAAGACGCTTTTTTATTGCCCTGCAATATGAGCCGCGCATGAAGCTGCGCGGGAACACCATTGAAGGCATCATACAGCGGCTGAATGAGGAGGCGGACACCGCAAGGAGTTATCTTGACCTCTGCGGGCTGGACGTGCTCCAGCCGGAATACAGCGATATTTTCCTGAGTGAAACGCTCTATGAGTTTTTGAACCGGAAAACGTCGCACACCGTCAAGCTGCCGTTGCAGGTGTTTTCTATGGTGGGAGAAGTTTGTGGAAAAGATTAAGACCGTGGGGCTCTGCCCCACCACCCCGCTGGGGCATTATGCCCCAGACCCTGATTTCCGCCGCATGAAATGCGGCGGACAATAAAGTTTAGGGTCAAGCCCTTTTCAAAGGGCTTGTGGGGGTATTGGGAACAACGTCCCCAAGGTCTTTTCTACCAACTCAGAACAAATCGCTGTGTGTTCCGGTGCGGGTCAATGTCAGCGTCAGGATATGCTGTTCGATTTTGTAAATCAGCAGCCAGTCTGGGGAGATATGGCACTCTCTGTGACCTTTGTAATTACCCGACAAAGCATGGTCTTTGTATTGGGGCGGGAGGGGCTGTTCGCTGGACAGCATCGCCAGCACGTTTTCCAGAAGCTGTGGGTTATAGCCGCGTTTGATGATGGTTTTGTAATCCTTCTTAAATTTGGTACTGTATCGTATATCAAGCATTCAAATCCTCCATCAATTCGGCTACGCTGTGGAATGTTCTGCTAAGGTTTTTGCCACTGTTTACATCTTCAATCGCCGCCAGCGTTTCAGCGTTCGGGACGTCAAGTGAAATTTCAAACGGTATTCCCTGCCGCCGCACCATCGCTTTCGCAAAAATGTTGACCGCGGCCGTCATGGTAAGCCCCAGCTCATTGCAAAGGCAGTCAAACTGCTGCTTGAGATTTTCGTCCATACGAATGTTGACATTTGTTTGTGCCATAAAAACACCTCATTTCATTTACGAAGTTATGTGGTTGTATTGTACTTTCTTAATTACAATGTATCAAATTTTATTGATAGTGTCAATAAATATTATATCTGTCGGAAAACGCAGTTTTCCGCATTAAAGTTTGGAATCCAACCCCTGTCTCTTATACACATCTGACGCTGCCGACGACTCCTTACGTGTAG
>CAMQRG010000196.1 GCA_947036475.1 uncultured Clostridia bacterium | reverse complement strand
CACGTAAGGAGTCGTCGGCAGCGTCAGATGTGTATAAGAGACAGTATATTCATACAATACGAGGTGTCGGCTATTATGTCAAAGAAGAGTGATGCAGGGCTGTTCGGCGGCATCCGGCACATGGCAATCGCCAAAAAGATTACGCTGTTGTACGGCGGCATCTTTTCCATATCCCTGCTGTTTATCAGTATTTTTATGGCTCTGAACATTTCGAGTCTCCAGCAGGGCAATATGCGGCGGGAACTGACGAGGACGGTCGATAACATACAGAATTATCTGGACAGCGGCGGGGTTTTAAACGATGAAGCGCTCGCGGGTCTTTTGGAAAACAAATATGTAGAGGTCAGCATACACAGCCTGAAGGACGGAAAAAGCTACAACAGTTATGTATGGGAAATGCCTGCGTTTATCATGGGCCGTCCGGAGCCGCTCGGGGAGCCTGCTCCGCCGGAAAAACGTGAATTTTATGAGGACGCTTTTCGCCAGCAGGAAAGGGAGATGCGGAAAAAAGGCTTTCAGGTGCATATGAAAAAAGAAAGCGATGGCGGCATAACGGAATATATCCTGCAAAATGAACTGGAACAGCAGTTTATGCTGGTTTCCGGCATCTATGAGGCGGGGGAAGGTCTTTATCTGATACAGGCATTTAAGATGATGGACAGTGCGCGGTACATGTTCAAGCATTTTCTTACTACGCTGATACTCGTGGATTTTGTAGGTATCTTCTGCGCTTTCCTGATTGGACAGTACATCAGCCGGAGAATGCTGCGGCCTGTGGCAGCGATACGTTCTGCTGCGGAGCGCATCAGCATAGAGGACCTGAGCCGAAGGATACCGACAGAGGGGCCTGAGGACGAAATGATGGAACTGACAGTTACGTTTAATTCCATGATAGAACGTCTGGATACGGCGTTCCAGCGGCAGAATCAGTTTGTTTCGGACGCTTCGCATGAGCTGCGCACACCCATCGCGGTGATTCAGGGCTACGCGAACCTCATCAACCGCTGGGGCAAAAGCGACCCTGACGTTTTACAGGAATCCATTGATTCCATACTGACGGAAACGGAGCATATGAGCGCGCTTATCCGCAAGCTGTTATTTTTGGCAAAAAGTGACCAGAACAGGCTGCATGCACAGAAGGAAAAAATATTGCTGAATGATGTTGCGTCTGATATCGTGCGGGAGATGGCGGTGCTGGAACCGAAGCGGGAGGTTGTTTATCAGGAGGAGGCAAGCGTGACGCTTTGGGCGGATTATGACCTGATGAAACAGCTTTTGTGGATACATGGGGAGAACGCCATAAAATATACGCATGACGGCGGCAGGATTACTGTGCGTGTCTGGAAGGACAAAAAATATGGTTATGTTTCCATTGCAGATGATGGCGTAGGGATTGGCGAGGAGGACCGCGCGAAAATATTCGACCGCTTTTACCGCGTGGACAAATCCAGAAACAAGGAGATTTCCGGCACAGGACTGGGGCTGGCGATTGCGCGCTGGATTGTCGAGTGCCACGATGGGGAAATACTGCTGGAAAGCGAACAGGGAAAAGGCGCAGTATTTACTGACAAATTCCGGCTGTATGTGGAGAATTCGCATCAAACAGGCAGAAAAGCGTAAACAATAAAGAATGTACATGGAAATACGGAAAATTTCCCGAAAAAATGCCGGAGAGCCTTGAAAAACAAGACCTCCGGCATTTCGCATGTTCCGCTGGCTTTGCGGGGGTGTTCAGCCCCGGCAGCCGTTCTGCTGAACGAAGAAATAATGTTCCCGATTCAGATAGTCCCGCGCAATTTCGAGGGCTTCGCCGAATCTCTGGAAATGTACAATTTCCCGTTCCCGCAGGAACCGCAGAGGGGCAAGCACTTCGGGGTTATCCGTCATATCAATAAGATATTCGTAGGTACTGCGGGCTTTCTGCTCTGCTGCATCTCTGTAAACACAAACTTATGCACCTATACCGCTCGGATTTATGGTATACTTTATGCGAAGAAGCGGAGAAAAGCAACTTTTTGCGGCTCCGCTTCGATATAAAGTAAAAGAACAGCGGAGGAAAGCAGTTTTCTGTGGCTCCGCTTTGATTCAGACAGTTCCGCATATTTTGAGAAAGGGGAAAGTTTATGCAGTTTCTTCATTTGGCAGACTTACATTTCGGGAAATCCATTCATGGTGTTTCTCTGCTGGAAAACGGTGACCAGCGAGTCTGGGCAGAACGTTTTCTGGAGCTGGTGCGGGAGGTCCAGCCGGACGCAGTTGTCATTGCGGGGGATATTTACGACAGGAGTGCACCCTCGGGAGAGGCAGTTGCCTTGCTGGACAGCGTTATAACGGCTTTGGCGGAACTGGGGACGGCAGTATTGATTGTTGCGGGGAACCATGATTCCGGTCAGCGGCTTTCTTTTGGCGGCAGCCTGCTGGCAAAGCAAAATATTCATATTGCGGGCGTGCTTTCTCCGAAGCTGCCCTGTGTCACGCTTTTCGATGAATACGGACCGGTCCATTTCTGGCTGATGCCTTATGTGTTTCCGGCTCTTGTGGCGCAGAAGCTGGAGGACGACAGCATACGCGATTATGATACTGCTGTGCGGACGCTATTGCTGCGCCAGAACATTGATTTTTCGCAGAGAAACGTCCTTGTTGCGCATCAAAACGTGACGGCGGGCGGGAAGGAGGCAGAGCGCGGCGGTTCGGAGTCTATGGTTGGCGGCGTGGGGCAGGTAGATTACACTGCCTTTGACGGCTTTGCGTATGTTGCTTTAGGCCATATCCATGCGGCGTATCCCGTTGGGCGGAAAACGGTGCGCTATGCCGGTTCCCCGCTCTGTTATCATTTTGATGAAACGAAACAGTCCGCAAAAGGCCCTGTTCTTGTGACGCTGGGAGAGAAGGGGACGGAGCCTGTGACGGAAACGAAAACGATTGCGCCGCTGCATTCCATGCGCGAAATCAGGGGCGCATATGAGGAAATACGGGAGGCAGAACTGCGGAATACCACGCGCGGGGAATATATCCGTATTGTGCTGACGGACCGGAAAGCCACGCCAGAGATACGCGCGTTTTTTCAGGAGCTTTTTGAGAGCAGAGACAGTATTTTGATGGAGCTGGTTTCGGAATACAGTCCGTTTGGTGCGGTTTCTGCGGCACAGATGGCGCGGACACCGAAGGAGCGGGCAGTAGAAGATTTATTTATGGATTTTTATGCGCAGAGATGCGACGGCGCGGCGCCGGACAGCAGAGAACAGGAGCTTCTGCGGTTTGCGGGGGAACAGCTGCGCCATGCCGGACAGCTGGGCGGGGAGGACACGCCGGAAAAACTGGCGGCGGCTTTGCGTGATTTTGCGCTGGAACAGGGGGACGTGGAATGAAACCGATTTTACTGGAAATGACTGCCTTTGGCTCTTATGCAGAGAAAACAGAGGTGGATTTTGGGAGGCTCACGCAGGGACTCTATTTAATCACCGGAGACACCGGAGCGGGTAAAACAACGATATTTGACGCGATTATGTTCGCGCTTTATGGTACGGCAAGCGGCTCTGACCGTACGCCGGAAATGATGCACTGCGATTTTGTGGACAAGTCGGTAGATACGGCGGTGCGCTTCACGTTCCGGCAGGGCGGGCGGGATTACGCAGTAGAGCGCACAATTCATTATCGAAAAAAACGGGGCGCGGAAAATCAGTTTGGCGATGGGCTTCTGGACGCGACGCTTTGGGAGCCGGAAAAAGACCCGCTGGCCGGCTCAACAAAGGTGACGGAACGATGTACCCAGCTTTTGGGGCTGAATGCGGAGCAGTTCAAAAAGATTGTGATGCTGGCGCAGGGGGAGTTTAAGGAATTTTT
>CAMQRG010000195.1 GCA_947036475.1 uncultured Clostridia bacterium | reverse complement strand
CCGACTTTGACAGACCTCTGCCGAATCGCAGATTTTTTCGACGTCAGCACCGATTTCCTTCTAGGACGGACAGAGGACAGGCAGAGCCATAGCCGGACGAAGGAAAACTTAGGGCTTTTGCAGGGGATTTCCTTCCTTGAAGCCCTGGATTTGCTCATTTCCATACGGGAAAGGGAGAAAAAAAGGGCTTATCCCGCCCAGATTGACAAAGCTATGGAGAAAACAGAAACAGGAGGGGACTGCTTTGGGGTGGAGAGAAAACCTCAGAAAGATTAGGGTTTCCATATTCGGAGAACCTTTGAGCAAGGAGGACAAGGAACAGATACAGGAAATTCTAAACCAGCTGGATGCTTATTATGCAAGGCAGCAAAAACTTAAATTTACACGTAATTTTACACGTATTAGAGATAAACTAATAAAAAGATAATCCCAACTCCCCAGCCGTGCAAAGCACGGCTGGAAATCGGGTCAAGGGCGGAAAGCCCTTGTGGGGTTTGGGGTGAAACCCCAAGGTCTTTCGGCCTTTATCCCTACATATACTGGTATACCTTCCGGTACGCGAAAAAGAAACACAGCGCGACAACCATCGTGCAGACCTCAGCAACCGGAATGGAAAGCCATATCCCGTCTATTCCCAAAAAGTGCGGCAGTATCAGTATGCTGCCCACAACGAACACAAACGTCCGCAGGAAAGAAATCGCTGCGGATACTTTCCCATTCGATAACGCCGTAAAAAACGATGACGCAAAAATATTGACCCCCGCAAACAGGAAATTCCACATAAATATCCGGTACCCGTCCCGCGCGATGGCAAAGGTGTTGCTGTCCTGCGGCGTGAAAATCGCAATCGCGGGCACAGCCATAATGTAAGAAAATCCAAGGCACAGCACAGATGACACTAATATAATCCCAAAACACATGCGGAACAGGCGTTTCATCTGCGCAATGTTCCGGTTGCCATAATTATAGCTGATGACAGGCGCAACGCCATTCGCAAACCCCAGATATGCCGCGGAAAACAGGAACTGCGCATACAGTATGATGGTAATGGCGGCTATGCCGTCTTCCCCTGCCAGCCGCATCATGGAAATATTGAACAGGAATGTCGTCACTGCTGTGGCAAGGGAATTTACCATCTCCGATGAGCCGTTCAGCGTGGCATTCAGCAGTACAGAGCCGTCCCATCTCGGCCTGACAAAATACAGCACTGTGCGCGGCTTTGCAAAATAAAACAGGGGCAGAACGCCGCCGATGAGATATCCTGTAACCGTCCCCCATGCCGCCCCCGCAATTCCCATATCGCAGAGCACAATAAACACATAGTCAAATACGATATTTGATACGCCGGAAAGTACATTCAGCCCAAGCCCGAGCCCCGGTTTTCCCGCTGTGACAAAAAGCGTCTGGAACAGCACCTGCGAAACGGACATACTGTAAAACAGCATCAGTATCCTGCCGTAATCCACGCAGTAGGGCAGAAGAATCTCATCTGCTCCCAGCGCGCGGGAAAGCGGCGAAATGAACACAAAACACAGCACCGAAAGCACTACGCCGACCATAAGCGCAAAACATACAACCAGCGAAAATGTTTCGCGTGCCTGCTCCTCCTTCCCCTCACCCAGACGGCGCGCGATGATTGCAGAGCCGCCCGTCCCCAGCATAATGCCGACGCCCATAATCGCGCTGATAAGCGGATAAACGATATTGACCGCAGAAAGTGCCGTTGTGCCGACAAAACGCGAAACGAAAATACCGTCCGCAATGGTATACGTTGACAAAAATACAAGCATCACAATCGTCGGCATAGTAAAGCGAATCAAAGAAAATAGCGTAAATTCTTTGGAAATTTCATTGTTCAACAAATAACCTCCTTAAAAACAGCGGCAACGCGCATCAGCTTTCTGCTTTCAGCCGTTCCGCACGCCCTTCGTCAGGCGTAATATAAATTGTACGGTTCGTCAGATAAATCACCATGCCGGGCTTTGCACCAGATGGTTTTTTCACATTCTTCCGCTGTGTATAATCAATTGGCACCATACTGCTGTTTTTCGCCTTGCTGAAATATGCCGCAAGGTTTGCCGCTTCTTCCAGCGTTGTATCCGGCGCCTCCCCCGTTCCGTTCGTGCGGATAATAACGTGGGAACCGGGGATATTTTTCGCATGCATCCAGATATCCGTGCTTTCCGCCGTCCGCAGCGTCAGCTCATCATTTTGCAGGTTACTTTTGCCCACAAAAATATCGTACCCGTCCGAAGAAACAAAATGCAGGGGCTTCGCCTTTTTGGGGCGTGCCGCGCCCTTTTTCTGCGGCTGGCGGCGGATAAAGCCGCTTTCGGCCAGTTCCGTGCGGATTTCCGAAAGGTCCGCATCATCTACAGCGTTATCCAGCGCGTTCAGCACGCTTTCCAGATATTCCAGTTCCTCATCATTCTGTTTCTGCTGGATTTCCAGTGCGGCAAGCGTACGCTTCGCCTTGTTGTATTTCGCGAAATATTTCTGTGCGTTTTCCGCCGGCGTTTTCGTCGGGTCAAGCGCAATTTCGATTTCCGCCATATTTTCATCGTAAAAATCCACTGTGCGGAATGTTGTCATGCCCTGCGAAACAGCGTAGATATTCGCGGTTATCAGCTCGCCTTTTTTCTTCCATGTCTGCATACCCTGCGTATCCCGCAGTGTTTTCTGCTGAATGTCCTTCTTTTTGGCGCACCGTTCAATATTGGAAAGCACCAGCCGCCGGATATCATGCGCTTTCTGGCGGATATGCAGGGCATTGTCCCGCTCCTGATAATAGCCCTCCAGCAAGCCGGAAACAGAAGCATAGTTTTTCTGCGCCATGCCTCGGAACAGCTGCATTTCCAGCACAGAAAATTCCATGATACGTCCGTTTTCCTTCTGCGTATAAACGGCGGGCAGGAAACGTCCTTCCTGCGCCTCCTTCATCAGTGCCGAAAATGCGTCAAAAAGGCGTTCTCCCTCCTCCAGCGCGGTCTGCTGGCAGGCATCAGAGGCGTCCAGAGAGGCGCGCACGCAGGCCTCCTGCGCCATCAGCGGGCTGATGCCTGTATAGGTCTGGTAGATAAATTCCGAGAGTTTCCGCCCCTCTTGCAAATGCAGGGAAAAGAGGAAATCCGCACGCTCCGCCAGAAGCGGATTCTTTTTGCCCTGAGAGGGTGGGAAAGCGTAATCCTTACCCGGCAGGACCTCCCGCACAGAACTTTTCTCATGCGTCACGCGCTTGATGGAATCGAGTATCTTTCCATTTTCATCGGTCAAAATCAGATTGCTGTGCTTGCCCATGATTTCCAAAATCAGGCTTTTCTGCGTGATATCGCCCATTTCATTCGCGGATTCAATTTTCAGAATCACAATGCGCTCAAAGTCTGGCTGGAGAATATCTACAATCTTTCCCCCCGCAATATATTTCCGCAGCACCATACAGAACAGCGGCGCGGTCATGGGATTTTCGCGGCTGCTCTCTGTCAGATGTATTCTGGGGTGCCCGGAATTTGCAGATAACAGCAGTTTTTTGGGCGCGCCGTTTCCGCGCACGCTCATACGGATTTCGTCAGCAAGCGGCTGGTGGATTTTATCAATACGCCCTCCCAAAAGGGCGGCTTTTAATTCGGATACAATGGCAAACGTGGTAATGCCGTCCAATGCCATAAAACACTCCTCCTTATTTTGTACTTTTTTTCTGTACGGAAGGCCAAACAACCTTACTATACCATATCTTTCCCCGTATTACAATCTTTTGCAGGCGGGAGAAAAATGTCTGCGCAGGGGAGTGTCCCATTTGCAGATTTTATGGCCAGACTCAAAACCTTGAGGCTGTCTCTTATACACATCTGACGCTGCCGACGACTCC
>CAMQRG010000194.1 GCA_947036475.1 uncultured Clostridia bacterium | reverse complement strand
GTAAGGAGTCGTCGGCAGCGTCAGATGTGTATAAGAGACAGGTCTTTTCACTGACAATCCCCTGTGACTCCTTTATCATCTGTACCGTTTCCACATCGTCCGTAATGCCGTTCGTATTCAGCGTCACCTGTATCTGCCGCCAGTCCCAGTCTGTCCCGTTTCTCCTGTTCCAGTCCTCCACAGCAAAGCGGAAAAACTCTTTCACCGCCCGCCGGATTTCCGGCACAATACCGTTGATTTTCAGGTAAAACATCGCATATTGAAATTTCAGCGAAACGCCGCTTGCCGCGCGTCCCCAGTCGTCGCTGTCCGTATCCACACCCATACCAAAGTGGAAAATATCCTTACGCAGTGCCTTCAGCCACGCCAGCCGGCCATCTACAGGCAGCTCCACCTGTTTCGCCTCCACACTCCCGCCGGTATCGCTGATCTGCACCGCCTTGTTGATTTGCAGCTTTTTCGCCACAGCCCCGGCAGTTTCCCCACCATATCCCTGTATCACCCAGTAAAGGTTGACCAAATCCAGCAAATTGTTTGTCCCTTCGCTGCTGATGTAGTCGTACGCGTCAATCAGCCCCTTCACAAGCTGCAAATCAGTCATTTCCCTGTCGTTGTTGCGCAGAGGGATAAATGGCGGCCTGCCCCAGCCATGCGCCATGGTTTTCCGCTCCTCCCCGTCCAGCAGCTCGGTCACTGTCCAGTGGCCGTTTTCGCGTTCCTTCCAAAACTCCCCATGTCCGTCCTCCGTAAAACAGGTAACCGTTTCCCCCGTCCACCACTCCACACGCCGGCGGCTGGTTTCCTTCCCATTTTCCATCACTGTAATATCGTAATACCGTATTATCTCTCGCAGGTCCTGCTGGTACACCTCGTCATATACCGCAAGCACTTCTTCCGCCGGAACGATGCAGTAACGAAACGCTCCATCTTCATCATAGTAAATATGCAGATATTCCACGCCTTTGTTTGCCGCCCCAATGACCCAGCGTGTCAGTATTCCGTTGAACGCCTCGTCCGTCAGTTCCTCTAACGCCCGCTCAAACGCCGCATTGTCTGCGTCCTGCCCTTTTACACTCACCGTCGGCTCCCGCCCCACCAAATATGCCGCCTTCTGCGCCACCAGCGTATGATGAAATGGGTTCACACAATGGTGGTTGCTCCTGTTCGGGTTGAAAAACATCTTGATGCTTTCCTCTCCCGGCTTGCGCCCCGCCTCTGAAATCGGGCTTTGCCGGAAATCCTTTTGTAAAATATCGTGTTCCCCCTGATAATAACGTTCCCCTTCACGCATACGCTTTTTCTTCTCACATGCTGCGTCCTCCTGTAAAATCTGCCGTAGTATATGGCTGTCACTCAGCCCCTTCCCTGCCGTAAGCCTTGCTTTCAGCAATTCCATTTCCGAAACAAACAACTTTTTTCACCTCCAAAAATCTCAGGGACGTTGTACCCGAACCCCTGCAGCCCCTTTGAAAAGGGCTTGACTCCAAACTTTTCCCGCCGCCTCAAATCTCCCCCAGCCGCACTTTTGTACGGCTGAAAATCAGGTCAGGGGCTGAAATGCGGGACAAAGCCCCGCGGTTCTTTACCTTACCTCCACATTCCTCATGTCCCCCTCCCTGCTGTACCGCACCGCGTCTATGCTGTGGTTTTCCCTGTCTGGGAACCGCGCGCGCCATCTGCCATGCCCGTCCCCCTCGAAAGTATACCGCCCAAACTCCCGCGCCGTTGCCGGACACCGCTTCGGGTCAATGATGATTTCCTCCAAATCCTGTAACCACTTTATGCCGTAAGGCACACTGTCCGGCCCTTTCCTCGCTCCCATCGCCCGTATCCCCAAACTCCGCATCTCCGCGATGGATTTCGGTTCCGCGCTGTCACAAACGACCTCCCGCCCCTCCGGGTTTTCCTTCGCGATTTCCTCCGCCAACCGCCGGTTGCTCATACCCGTTGCCCGCAGTTCAAAGAAAATATACAGCCGCCGCCTTGCCCTGTCGAAGTGGTTTACCGTATAATGCAGCGGGTCAACTGCATAGCCCCAGTCCAGTCCTCTGCTGACCCTGTCAAACTCAGCAATTTCCTCATCGCTGATTTCCCTGAATTTCAGGTTCCGGAATACCTCTCCGCCTTCGCCCGTTGCCTCTCCGAGATACTCGTGGCGGTAAATCTCCGGTTTCCTCTCCTTTGTGTAAGCCGCCTCTGTCAAAAACGGCTGTCCCAGCCAGTCCTCCGGCATGTCCAGATATGTACTGTGATGTACCAGCCTGTCTGCCCGCGCCTCCTGCATTTCCATGTTCACCCAATGCCGCAGCCCCTTCGGCGGATTGAAGGAATAAAACACCCGAAACTCTTCCCCGCCGCGCATCAGGCTCTGGTTGAGGCTCCGCAGTTCTGCCATTCCCCTGAATTCGTCTGCTTCTTCATACCAGATGTATTTCGCATACCCTTTTTGAAATTTCAGCGATTTCAGCTTTCGCGGGTCGTCACAGCCCCGAAAAAGAACCTTCTGCCCTGTGCTTTTGCGCACCATTTCCCCCATTGAAGCCTTAATCTCCCAGTCCTCCGCCACACCCAGCATCTGAACCGCCCAGGCCATCTGTTGTATTACGCTGTCCTTCAGGTTTGCCGCCACCTTCCGCAGAGCCACAGCGTTTGCCTCCCTGTCCTCCAACAGTCCAAGTATGATTTCGATTGAGAGAAAGGACGATTTCCCGCTTCCCCTTCCGCCCTTCAGCCAGTAATGCGTATGCCCACCCCGCCGGATATCGCGGTGTATCCCGTAAAACCCGTAACCGATGCAGTCCGAAAGCCGTATTTCTTTCCCTGTCATGGAATATCATCTACAATCACAACGCGCTCCTGTTCTTCCCCCGCGCTTTCCTTTTCAAAGACCCCCGCGCGTTTTCCCAGTATTTCCGCCGCCCGCATCCGCGTTTTTACGTCCGCCGCTTTCTTATCCCGCATCAGTCCGGTCAGAAATCCGAGAATCTCCTCTTTCCCTGCCGATTCTTCTCCGCCTTCTGCCCTCTGCCGTCCCGCCTCAATACCCGCCCTGATTTTTTCAGAAGCCAGCAGGGTCTTTTCCACGCCCTTTTTCTGATATCCTGCAAGCCTTGCGGCGTCCTCCGGCGTGATTCCCTCCGCGCAAAGCCCGCAGAATTTCGCCTGCCTTTCGTCTAATCCTTTCGCCATTTTTTCGCCTCCTGTTCCTGTTTTCCCAGCGTATTCCCTCCTGCTCCTTTATCCTATCCCTTCGGAACTCTCATACGCTCTCAACATCTTCCAGTTCCTGCAAAATCTTATCCTGCAAACGGAACAGGCTTGCCCTGCTCATATGCAGTTTCATACAGACATAGTCAATGCTGTGGCCTTTTCCGTAGCGCATAAGCAAGAACTTCTGTTCTTCTCCGCCAAGTTCTTCTATCCGCCTGTCCATTTCTGCTTTCCGCCGAAGCGTCTCCTCTATCCCGTCCCGTATGCGCTCCAATTCCATTTCATATCTGCAATCAATTTCTGCCAAAATACGCTGTCCGTCCATAGAATCGCTTTCCTCCCATATTTTCCGGTGTTCTTTTCTCAACCGCTCCGCTTTCCGCAGCTGTTCCTCCTTTCTTGCGCATAAATCCAGCGCACCACCCCAGTCCAGCAGTTTTTTCTTTATCTGCCCCTTCCTGCTTTTTTCTGTCTGTTCCAAATATTGCCCCATTTCAGATAACACGTTCGTTCCCCCTCCTTCTTTCTCGTTTTTCAAGAACATATATTCTATATAACATTTCTAAATGTTCGCGTCAATGTCATTTTTAGACAAAAAAAAGAACCCCCGTTTTCTCAAACCAGAGGTTTTCCCGTCCTTCTTCTTCCATTCCGTCTATTCTCTACAACTCTCTTTCCCTT
>CAMQRG010000193.1 GCA_947036475.1 uncultured Clostridia bacterium | reverse complement strand
CGTCTCGTGGGCTCGGAGATGTGTATAAGAGACAGGTATAATGAATTGACGGGAAGATGTAAAGAGGATAATTCCGTCATTCTTTTTAATTTATTTAGAACCCCCTTTCCAACAGGTACCGGAAAGATATCCGTTCTTTTCACCGCAAAGCATAGCACAGTGCAGCTTTCCAACGTTTATGGGGTAAAACACTGAGGGGCTTATGGAGGCTTATGGGCGTTTGCTATCGAACGAAGCGCTGATAAAGCCCTTAGACAGTGTCGTCACAAGTGTCTGCACACGCCTTTCCGGCAAATTTTGTCGGCTTTTTCGTTAAAAATTCTTGCTGTACTGCCTACCTGGCGGCTCCGCCGCTGGGGCAGCGCGGCAATGCCGCGCCACATTGTACACCTGCGAATTTTTGCCTGAAATCCGCTCAAATTATGCTCGAAAATACGTATACATGACTTATGACGACACTGCCTAGAGTTTTTATAAAATCTTACTATAAAAGATATGAAAAGGAGGAGAAAGATGTGAGCAAAAAACGCTTGCTTCCTGTTTTACTGACACTAATCATCTGGGCCGGTATGTATTATTACTACCTGCCCGCCCTGAACATTCATTCCAACGAAAGCTGGGGCTTTTTTGTGGCAATGGTTGCGGCCGCTCTGGTTATCAACTTCTGGACACTGTTCAAGGCAACATTTCTAAACCCCGCAGATACCGACCGCACCACAAGGCTTCGGCGTATGAAGCGGATGCTTGCCCTGCCGCTTGGTCTGTGCGTGGTATACTTTCTGGGCGTACTGCTTTCCTCGCCCATTCTGCGCGCGGCGGCATACCGGGAACTGCTTGCCGTAGAAACCGGTGATTTCGCGGAGGATATCCACGAAGTCGATTACAGCCAGATTCCCATACTGGACAGTGATTCCGCCGCGAAACTCGCAGAGCGGGAAATGGGCAACATGGTGGACATGGTTTCGCAGTATGAAGTCAGCCCCTATTTCAGCCAGATAAACTATCAGAACAAACCGGTACGAGTCACTCCCCTGCAATACGGCGATGTGATTAAATGGATTATGAACCGCGGCACAGGCGTCCCTGCCTATATCCGCATTGATATGACGACGCAGGACGTGGAGCTGGTGCGCCTGGAAGAAGGCATTAAATACGCACCGTTTGAGCATTTCGGGCGGAATCTGAACCGCTATATCCGTTTCCGCTACCCTACGGCGATGATACGCACAAGCAACTTTGAAATCAACGAGGACGGCGTCCCTTTCTGGGTCTGCGAAGTGGAGGATAAAACCATCGGTCTGTTCGGCGGGACAGATATCAAAGGTGCAATCGTGGTTAACGCCATTACGGGCGAACATGAGTATTATGACGTTTCAGATGTACCGAAATGGATTGACAGGGTTTATGACGCACCGCTTCTGGTAGAGCAGTACGATTATTACGGTACGCTGAAAAAAGGCTATATTAACAGCATTTTCGGGCAAAGAGAATGTCTCCAGACCACAGAAGGCTACAACTATATCGCATTGGACGACGACGTCTGGGTCTACACAGGCGTGACCTCCATCGGCGGGGACGAATCCAACGTAGGTTTCGTGCTGATGAATTCCCGTACGAAGGAAACGAAATATTACCAGATTTCCGGCGCAAAGGAAACTTCCGCGATGTATTCCGCAGAAGGACAGGTTCAGCATCTGAATTACCGCGCGACCTTCCCTATTCTGCTGAATATTGCTGATGAACCAACGTATTTCCTTTCTCTCAAAGACAACGCCGGTCTGGTGAAAAAATATGCCATGGTAAATATTCAGAAATACCAGATCGTTGCCATAGGGGATACCGTAGCGGAGTGTGAAAAAGCCTATCGCGCATTGATGGCTGGCAACGGTATCGAAATAACGGAGAGTTCCGACACAGAGGAACTCACAGGTATAATCCAGATGATGAAATCCATCGTTTCGGACGGAAACACCTACTACTACCTGATGCTGGAAGGAGAAAACACACTTTTTGAAGCAGAGGCAAAAAAACATCTGGATATTCTGCGGAAGGAAACAGGAGATGAAATTTGGCTCAAATATATTCCATCGAAGGACGGAATTTGTGTCATTACAGAATTGAAATAAAGAAAACCAGACCGGTATCACGCCCAAAGTCTTACAATTTTATGAAAACAGCCTTGTTTTGTTGACACTTCCGCAGTAAGAATGTACAATAATAAGATATAATGAGAAAATTATGGATTGAAATATACAGGCAGAAACAGCGGAGGCTAAAATATGAGCGATGATAGATTTGACCGCACAAACGGCGGAGCAAATGACATGAACGAAACAGACAAAGGCTATTATGAAGATCTCTACAACGACTTGCCGAAAGAAGTTGTGGATATTCTGGTGCAGACCCACCCTCTTATGGGAAAGGGCGGAGAAAGGAACACAGAAATGAGAAACGGCTGGGCAGAAGATGATATGGATTCAAGGACGGCAGGGGGAAGTTCCCGTATGAATACGGGTATGCCCCGCGCAGGTGCAGCCGCGCCGACTTACCGCTCCCGCCGCCCTTCCCGCGAAGATGTGGAAGAAATCAGGGAGGCAAGAATGCAGCAGGTGGGCAGCGAAATCAACGAGATCCGCCGCGCACCCCAGCAGGAGGGCGACCCGACCCGCTACGTTTCCCGCAGGGACAGAAACCGCGAGCCAATCGGGGAAGATGCGTATATCCAGGAATCCCAGCCAGTCAGGGCAGATGAGGAAGATTATGACGATGGAATACAGTATGTCAGCGTAATGCCCGCGCGCAAACGTTCCAAAATTGTGGAGGAAGTCACATTACAGACGACTGCCGCACCGCAGAAACGGCGTAAATCCCGGCGTGAACCTATGCCATTTGAAGATATGGGACGGGACAGCCGCGATAACCGTCCCCGCTACGAGGACATTGACTTTGAAGAACGGGCAAAGCAGGAGCATCTGGACAGCCTTTACAGCAATGATTATGATGACGAATACGCCGGCAGAGGGCACAATAAACTGGCAATCCTTCTGGGCGTTGCCGCCCTGCTTTTGATTATTTTCTTAATCTTCCAGACCGTAAGCCTCAGCAGCAAACTGGAAGAAGCTCAGAACAAGCTGACAGACAGCGAGGATTACAAAACAAGATATGAACAGGTGCAGCTGGAAAAAATGCAGGTACAGGAAGAACTGGAACAGCTGAAAAACCCTGTATCCGCAAATGCTGAAAACGGCGAACAGGGCGAAGGCGGAAACGAAGGCAGCAGCACGCCCGCAGGTACAACGACATCCGGCTCCTATACAGAATATACCGTAAAAGACGGCGAAACAGCATGGGCACTGGCACAGAGATTCCTTGGCAATGGCATGGATTATCAGAAAATACTGGACGCGAACAACATGAAGGAAAGCGACCCTCTGCGTCCCGGCACAACGATACGCATCCCCAAAAAACAATAAGGGAGCCGGAGCCCCGGTCCCACACAAAAGACAGGAGAATGATATGGGCAATGATTTAGAGCGCAAGACCCTCGCGGAATTGAGGAAACAGGCAAAGGAGATGGGTATACCCGCCATTTCCGCCTTGAAGAAAAGCGAACTGATTGCAAAAATTGAAGAAAAACTGGCGCAGACAGAAAAAGCACCCGTAAAACAGGTAACCGCTTACGGTTTTTCCCTGAAAAAGCAGGAAGAACGTCCCGAACGGGAGCCAGAGCAGGAAGAACCACTGCCCCGTCAGAGGGCAGACAGGTTCGAGCGGACAGAGCCTTCCCAAAAAGATAAGCTGTTGGAAAACAGCCCGATTGGGGAAGGCATACTGGAAGTCATGGCGGACGGCTTTGGTTTTCTGCGGACGGATAATTTCCTGCCCGGTACAAACGATA
>CAMQRG010000192.1 GCA_947036475.1 uncultured Clostridia bacterium | reverse complement strand
CATATAAGGCAGACGTTGCCGATGAAGTAGCGAAGGCAGAAGAAATTCGCGGGGCGGGCATTTTTTATGATGGAGAATTTGATTTTTTTATGGGGGAAAACAGGGCTGGCCTTGAAAAGACATTTTATTTGAACGAGGACGGGACGATTCGTATTGAATATGATGAGCCAATGCAGAAAATGTCTCCTCTTTCTGCACAAGAAGAACTTGCCATTGATACGGCGCTGAACGTGGAATACATCGCCTGTCTGATGGAGGCGAACCTGCAACAATCATAACAACAGGAGGGATTTGCATGATTTATACACTGCTGAAGAACAAAATTACAAGGGGTACATACGACAAGGAAGATCTGATAAACAAGATGGATACTTACCTGCTGTTTGGCCGCATTACGGAGGAACAGTATACGGAATTGACGGGGCTGATGGCATGATAACAATACACGAAAAAACTGCGCGAACGTTTGGTACTTTGGGGCTGGGGGCATTGCTCCCAGCCTCCTGTGTTGTTACGGAGGAATTGAACGGGGCGTTTGAACTGGAGATGGAACACCCATATGACGAAGGAGGGAAATGGCGGCGCATAGAACGTGGGCGTATCCTTTACGCGCCAACGCCGACAGGCAGGCAGCCTTTCCGGATTTACAATGTTGCCCCGTCAATGAATGGCATTAAGGCCAATGCCCGCCATATCTTTTATGACCTGCTGGATAACCTCTGCGGGGATATCGTCAGTGTCGGTACGGCAGCACAGGCGATGGCGGCGATACCGGAGGCGATGGCGTACTCCATGCCGTTTACGTTTTCAACAGATATTGAGAAAAACGGCAGGCTGACAGCCTCACGCGTGAATCCGGTGCATGTGCTGCTGGCAGAAGATGAGAACATGGAGGGGTTTGTCAGAATGTTCGGCGGGGAACTGCTGCGCGACCATTTTTCCGTTGCCGTAAAACAGGCCATCGGAGAGGACCGGGACGTCGTGATACGTTATGGAAAAAACCTTGTTGGGCTGGAAGTCAATGAAGATGAAAGCGAAGTGCGCACAAGGGTGCTGGCCTATGGGAAGGAAGATATTTTTCTGGCGGTGGACAGTCCGCATGTAAATGATTACATCTACCCGAAAATTGTCACATTGGAGGACGAAAGCGCGGATACTACGGCAAAGCTCAGGCAGAAGGCGCTGGAGCTGTTCCGGGAAGATGAAATCGACCTGCCCAAAATAAACATCAAGGTGGATTTCCTGCCGTTGGCGAAAACAGAGGAATACAAGGATTTTGCCGCTCTGGAGGAGGTGCGGCTTGGCGATACGGTAACGGTGATAAATTCCAGAATGGGATTTTCCAAACGGGCAAAGGCCATTTCTTACAAATGGGACTGTCTGCTGGGTCAGTATGAACAGGTGGAACTGGGTGATTTCCTGCCGACACTGGCCAATTCCATTACAGACGGGGAGAAAAGCTATCAGTTTGCCGTAGAAGCCAGCCTGGAAGCAAAAAATGTCATTAACATTATTTCCGGCCGGATTGCGATTACAGAGACCAGTTTTTATGTGGCGGTTGATACGGCGGATTATCTGACATCGGACAGATTGTTCCGGTTCGGGGAAAACGGCTTGCAGTTTACCGAGAACGGAATTGATGCAAAGGATGAAGAATGGAAAACATTGATTTCCCCGGACGGTATTTTGTATCGGTAAATGAAAGTTGAGAGCCGCAGGGAGTTTTTCTGCAGTAGGGTAAGGCAAAAAAGGAGGGGATTCTGATGGACGGAGTGATTACGAGGGCGGAGCATGAGGAATTCTGCCGGCGCATTGATGAGGAAAACAGGCGGCAGAACAGGCGCATTGAACTGCTGGAGGAAGGCGAACAGCGCATCGCCACGCTGACGGCTTCGGTAGAGCGGCTGGCAACCAGCATGGAAAGCATGCTCAAGGAACAGGAACGGCAGGGCAAGCGTCTGGAAACGCTGGAAAGCCGCGACGGCGAGATGTGGCGGAAGGTTGTGGGCCATGTTGTGACGTTTGCGGTCGGGGTTGTGCTGGCGTTCCTGTTCGCGCAGATGGGACTGTAAGAGAGGTGCGGCATGGAAAAAAGGACGTATAGCGGCAGAGCCGCTGTTGGAGCGGAGCGAGCGCAAGCGAAGCGACAGCCAAGGAGAAGGTTTCGGACGTTTACCAAACGGGCGGTAAAGGCAGTCCTGTTTATCGCCTTGCTGGATTTGCAGCTGTCGTACCTGCTGGCGTTTCTGGGCAGGGAACAGATTGCCGAAAACCTTTCCAGTGATATCACAAAGGTTATCATCGGGACGATACTGGGGTATCTGGCGAAAGCGTTCTTTGAAACGAAAGAGGCGGAAAAAGTAAGGCTTGAAGAAGAATGGAGGAATGAGGAATGAAGTTTTTGATTGAAAACTGGTATGTTATCGTTGCGCTGCTGGCGGTGCTGGAGTGCATCATTTATGCGGTTTACCGCTTTTTGAAACTGCCAACAAGGGCGCAGGTGGAAAAGGTCAGGGCGTGGCTCTTGTGGGCGGTCACAAACGCGGAGAAGGAACTGGGCGGCGGCACGGGCAGGCTGAAGCTGCGGCAGGTGTACGACTTGTTTGTGCAGAGGTTTCCGGCTGTGGCAATGGCAGTGTCGTTTGATACGTTCAGCCAGTGGGTAGATGATGCGTTAACGGAGATGCGGAAGATGTTAGTGGAAAATAAGGCGGCGGCGGAGCTTGTGATGGGAGATGGGCAGAATGGGTAAGATGACAGGTGCGGAACTGGTCGCTTTTGCCCGCTCCAAGATTGGCACGCCTTACGTTTACGGCATGAAGGGAACAGTAATGACGCAGGCGAATTATAACTATCTGAAGCGGCAGTATGGAAAAATGGTCTGGGACAGTGACGTGAAGAAGGTCGGACAGGTCTGCGTGGACTGCTCCGGGCTGATTTCATGGGCCTGTGGTGTGGTGCTGGGGTCGGCACAATGGTTTGAGCGGGCGAACGTAAAGCGTCCTATATCCAGTATTAAAGGGGCTCCTCTGGGCACACTGGTATGGCAGAAGGGGCACATTGGTATTTACAGCGGTGTGAAGAACGGCATACCACACTATATCGCCGCAGACGGGTCGGCGTATGGCGTGAGAGAGGCGCCGGTCAGCGGGAGCGGGTTTACACATTGGCTGCTGGTGGAGGATGTTTTTGAATATGGAACGGAGGGGAACGAAGTGGTAGAGAAGGATAAAATTATTATCAACGGAAAAGAGTACGAGGTAAGTATGATACGCAAGGACGGCGTAACATACATAAAGACAAGGGACTTGGCGCAGGCTGAGGGGATAGAGGTCGGAAGTCAGGGAAGGACGCCGGTGATTTCGGTGAAATAATGAACCTGCTGTATGAAGTGAAATGCCGTATATATTACATTTGATAAAAGAGTGTAAAAAGTGAAAGATGGGGCTCTTAGAAATTGTGAAAAAAGCCCCATCTCTTTAATTATCATAAAGAATATCCTTTGATTTTTTTATATGTATCACTAGTCTGTATTGGACGATATAGACTTAAGTGCTTTATCAAAATAGTGATTGGAGTCTTTGGGGTAAACAATTCATCCCGAGATTCAAATAATCGTACAAATGTTAGACATTTTTGATCTATAGTACCATCAATTACGATTGTATTAGGATGATCTACAGAGGATTTTCTGAGAGCACTTTTAACTTCGGATGATAAGTATGTAGCAAGCATATATTGTTCTACTAGTGCTTTAGATTGCCATCCGGTTTCCATGGCTTTAATGATTGAGTGACGAGCTAATTCAATTTGCTCTGCATTATAAAAGAAATCATCTATAATTTTTATATCGGTTTGGTCTAATTTTTGCATGACAAGATGTTTATACTCAGACCAACAA
>CAMQRG010000191.1 GCA_947036475.1 uncultured Clostridia bacterium | reverse complement strand
GTTCTGTTGTTGTAAACAAGGTAAAAGAGCAGAAGGACGGTATTGGTTTCAATGCGCTGACAGAGGAATATGTAGAAATGGTTGAAGCAGGTATTCTTGACCCTGCAAAGGTAACAAGAAGCGCACTCCAGAATGCAACATCTGTTGCGTCCACATTCCTGACAACAGAGGCTGTTGTTGCAGAACTGCCTGCAAAGGCTCCTGCTATGCCTGACCCTGCAATGGGCGGCATGGGCGGATATATGTAAGCCGCATAATAAATGACGTTATAAAAATTCACTCCGGAAGGGAAAACAGGCAGGAGTATGCCAGCCTTCCGGAGTATTTTTTTGTCGCCTTGTATGACAAGACAAAGAAGAGTATTGCGGTGAGCAGCTGAAAAGGGGACAGAAAAGGCGTTTTTCCAACCGGTTTATTGTGATTTTACCACAAAAAGATATTTGTCCATAAAGTATGCGTTGATATTGCACGAAAAAAAGAACGCAGAAGTTTCTGCAATTTGCGGAAGAAGTGTGGTACTGTATACTATTTTTTCGGGAATATGCTCAATGAAATCTTTCGTACAAAGACAAATGTCTTGGAAATGCAAAAAATGTCCGTCAGAAAGAAACTTTTTTCGGGATTTCTATTGACTTTGTGGAAAGCAATCATATATAATGATTCAAAGTTCATTATGGTATTTTCGTCATAACTGACAGAAACCTACGGAATATGCAGTATAGAGGAGGGATTTTGTTTGTTACAGGCTTTTGACATCATTGGACCTATCATGATTGGTCCATCCAGTTCACATACCGCAGGAGCGGTCCGTATCGGGAAATATGCCCGTTCTATTTTAGGCACGAAACCGGTATCCGCACAGATTCGTTTCAGTGGATCTTTCGCTAAAACCTATAAGGGGCATGGTACAGACAAGGCGATTATTGCCGGTATCATGGGAATGGATACGGACGACGGACGCATCCGCCGCAGCATGGAAATCGCGAAAGAGGAAGGGCTGAGTTTTGTCTTTTTGGAAGAGGACATTGATGGCGCACATCCGAATACAGCGGAAATCACGCTGACAGATGCAAATGGAAAATCTGCGGAAGTGCAGGGCGCATCTATTGGCGGCGGCAATATTATCATCAATAAAATCAATGGGACGGAAGTTTCCATTACCGGAAAATCTGATACCCTGATTATCCCGCATGACGACGTACCGGGCATGATTGCTGTGGTAACGAACATCCTTGCGGAAAAGAAAGTAAATATTCACGGTTTTTCACTTTGCAGGGACAGAAAGGGTGGTACCGCTGTGATGACGATCGAGATCGACGGAGACATTGATGAATCCATCAATGAAGCGATACTGCAGAATCCTCATATCCATGCATCTACGATATTGAAAGCCATTTGATAAAGGAGAGTGAAAAGAATGAAATATGATTCTTTGTCAGATTTGGTTGCAGCGGCAAAGGAACAGAATATTTCCCTGTCTGCTCTTGTCCTTCGGGATCAGGCGGCATCTGCAGAAAAAACGGAAGAAGAAATGTTCCAGACAATGACACAATCCCTTCAGGTCATGAAGGAATCTGTTCAGGACGGGCTTGTAGAGGGGATTCGTTCCGCCAGCGGGCTGACGGGCGGTGACGCCTTCAAAATGCATGAAGCAGTAAAAAATGGGAAAAATATCTGCGGAAAGGTTTTTGGCACAGCTTTGACAAAGGCCCTTGCTGTTTCTGAAACGAATGCCTGCATGGGTAGAATCGTTGCGGCTCCTACAGCGGGCAGCTGCGGTATTCTTCCGGCAGCGCTGCTGACGATTGCGGAGGAGCGCAATATCCCGGATAAAGATGTTGTAATGGCATTGTTTACGGCTTCTGCTGTTGGGCTTGTTATTGCAAATAAGGCAAGCATCGCAGGGGCAGAAGGCGGCTGTCAGGCAGAATGCGGCGCGGCAAGCGCAATGGCTGCAGCGGCGATAGTTGAGATGTGCGGCGGTACGCCTGAAATGTGTGAGCATGCATGTGCGATTGCCCTGAAAAATATTCTTGGACTTGTCTGCGACCCTGTTGCGGGGCTGGTTGAAATTCCATGTATCAAACGGAATGCCGGAGGCGTGGCAAATGCGCTTGTTGCAGCGGAACTCGCACTTGCAGGCATTGGAAGCGCGATTCCTGCGGACGAGGTTATCGTAACCATGAAAAAAATTGGAGACATCATGTCTCCTGCATTGAAGGAAACGGCGGAAGGCGGCCTTGCATGTACGCCGACCGGAAAATTGCTTTGCGAGAAAGTATTTGGCCATAGTTGAGCCACATATTTGATCATATTACCAAAACGGCAGGCTGGATAAGAGGGAAACCGGAACTTTCCGGCATGGGTATTCTGCCTGTCGATGCAGCGTTTTACTGTAACCGGAAAATTTGCAGCAACGCAGCCGTACTGTGGGAGCAGATATGCATATGTATTCTGATGCAGAGCAATACCTGCGGAAATGGATATAATTTGCATCTGTCCTGTCCCGGCTGCAAAAAAACAAAAATAGGAGAAGGTCATCATGAATATTTGGCAAAAATGGAATAGTATTAGCTTAGTAAAACGTATTATTTGCGGTCTGATTATTGGTGCGGTTCTGGGTGTTGCAGTTCCCCAGGCAGCACCTATCGCAGTTCTGGGCAGCCTGTTTGTAAACGCTTTGAAAGCAATCGCACCTGTATTGGTATTCTTCCTGGTAATGGGTGCGCTGGCAAACGGCAAAGAAGGCGCGGGCAGCAACATGGGCCGTGTTGTTGTACTGTACCTGCTGGGTACATTTGCGGCAGCTGTTACAGCTGTTATCGCATCTTTCATGTTCCCTGTGGAACTGGTTCTGCCTGAGGCTGCTGGCGAATCCGCAGCACCCGGCGGTATTGGCGAAGTTTTGACAACACTGTTGCTGAACATCGTTTCCAACCCGATTGGTTCCATCACAAACGCGAACTACATTGGTATTCTGGCTTGGGCTGTTATTTTCGGTCTGGCCCTGAAGCCCATTGCATCTGAATCAACAAAGAAGGGTATCAACGATTTTGCAGAAGCAGTTTCCCAGGCAGTTAGATGGGTTATCAGCTTTGCTCCTTTCGGTATCGCTGGTCTGGTATTCTCCACAGTATCCGAAAGCGGTCTTGGTATTTTCACAACCTACGGCAAGCTGATTCTGATTCTGGTAGGCAGCATGGCGTTTGTTGCTTTCGTGCTGAACCCGATTATCGTGTTCACACAGATCAAACAGAATCCTTACCCTCTGGTATTCAAATGCCTGAAGGATTCCTTTATCACAGCGTTCTTCACAAGAAGTTCTGCTGCGAACATTCCTGTAAACATGGCTCTTTGCGAAGAACTGGGCCTGAACGAAGATAACTACTCCGTATCCATCCCTCTGGGCGCAACAATCAACATGGCTGGTGCGGCTATCACGATTACAGTTATGACACTGGCAACCGTTAACACAATGGGAATTACGGTTGATATCCCTACAGCGATTCTGCTGAGCCTTGTTGCTGCGGTTTCTGCGTGTGGTGCATCTGGCGTTGCTGGCGGCTCCCTGCTGCTGATCCCTCTGGCCTGCTCTCTGTTCGGTATCTCTGGCGATATCGCAATGCAGGTTGTTGGTGTTGGTTTCATCATCGGCGTTATTCAGGACTCCTGTGAAACAGGCCTGAATTCTTCCACAGACGCGCTGTTCACAGCTGCTTCTGAGTTCCATGAATGGAAAAAACAGGGCAAACCCATCAAATGGTAATCAGCTCATTTGTATGATTTTTTAAAAAGGTTACAAAGTAACAGAGTATCATAAAATAATATCCATCTATCCCGGTTATGGAAATTCTCCCTTTTGAATGGGACGCTGCAAAAAAAGCGGTAAAGCCTGTATGGTTTTACCGCTTTTCTTGTGCGCCGAATAGGCAAGACAAAACCCCCAGTTATACTGGGGGTAAG
>CAMQRG010000190.1 GCA_947036475.1 uncultured Clostridia bacterium | reverse complement strand
GATATATCGTTCCGGCGCATCGCCGAGGTTGGATTTCGTAATTTCAATGTAATACCCAAAAACTTTGTTATAACGTACCTTCAGGTTTTTGATGCCAGTCTTTTCCCGTTCTTCCTCCTCCAGCTGACGAATCCACGAAGTACCGTCCCGTTTCGCTTTGGCATAGGTATCCAGTTCATCGGAATAACCTTCCCGAATCATACCGCCTTCCCGCACAGAAAACGGCGGGTCCTCCACAATCGCCTGTGCAATCAGCATATGTATGTTTTCCAGCGTGTCAAGCTGCTCATGCAGTTCCCTGAGATACGCACTTTTACAGCGTCCCAGCACATTTTTCAGCAAGGGCAGATTTTCAATGGAATTTTTCAGTGCAGTCAAATCCCGCGCATTGGCGTTCTGGTAAACCACACGCCCCATTATACGCTCGAAATCATACATAGAACGCAGGATATCCTTAATTTCCTCCCGCAGAAAAAGGTCATTTACCAATTCCTCCACGCCGTCCAGACGTTTCCGTATTTCTTCCACAGAAAGCAGAGGCTGTTCCACCCATTTCCGCAGAAGCCGCGCGCCCATCGCTGTTTTGGTTTTATCCAGCACGCTTAAAAGGGAGCCTTTTTTATTTTTCTCCCGCATGGTTTCCGTCAGTTCCAGATTTCTTCGGCTGGAAACGTCCAAAAGCATAAAATCGCCCGTTGTATAATATTTCAACCCTGAAATATGGCTCAGGTCATTTTTCTGTGTTTCCTGCAAATACCAGAGCAGAGCGCCCGATGCGGAAACAGCCAGCGTTTTCTTTTTCAGCCCGTAGCCGTCCAAAGATTTTACATGGAAATGCTTTTGCAGAACATCTTTTGCCGTCTGAAAATCAAACATTCTGCTGTCAATATCGTTCAGGAAAAGATGGAACCTGTCCTGCATTTCCTTTGCAAGCGGACTGCTCAGAAAAGTCTCGTTGCAGATTAACTCCGCCGGAGAAAAACGTGCTGTTTCATCAAGTATTTTTGCCGCTGCCTGTATGCTGGAAAACTCCGTTGTCTGAAACTCCCCTGTCGTCACATCGCAGACAGAAATACCATATCCGCCGCTGCTGCTGAAAACTGAAAGGATATAATTATTCTTCGTTTCGTCCAGAATTGCGTTATCCAGTACCGTCCCCGGCGTTACGACTCGAATAACCTCCCGCCTGACAATACCTTTTGCCGCCTTTGGGTCCTCCGTCTGTTCGCAAATGGCCACCTTGTAGCCCTTTTCCACCAGCCGGGCAATATATCCGTCCGCCGAATGGAACGGCACACCGCACATCGGCGCACGTTCCTCCTGTCCCCAGTCTTTTCCCGTCAGGGTAATTTCCAATTCCTTCGACGCAATGACTGCGTCCTCGAAAAACATTTCATAAAAATCCCCTAAACGAAAAAAAAGCAGACAATGCTTATAGTTCTCCTTAATCTCAAAGTATTGCTGCATCATGGGCGTGATTTTTGCCATGAACGTCTTTCCTCCTTTCGGTTATAATTATTCGATTTTATGCAATTTAGTTAACACTTTATCATAAATTTCTTCTCTACGAAATACTATCAGTCTTGGCTTTTCCGTTTTCTTTTCGGCGCAACGGCATCATAACTCCATTCCAGCAATGGCAAAATCCTTTCGTCCGGCACCGTTTCGTCAAGCAGGACAGAAATCCATGTATTTTTATTCATATGGTACGCCGGAAAAAAGCCTGCCTCTGCCAGCAGGGAGCCAATCAAAACAGAATCGCATTTGATATTCAGAACGTCCACATAACCGCCGCCGGATAATCCCAGTTTGTCCCCCGGAAGCTCCATCACAGCGGCAAACCATTTCCGGCTTGCCGAATGCCGGAAAACCGCATATGTGGGATATTTCGCCCAAAGATATTCCGGTTCCGTCCCATAAAAATCCTCTATGTATTGGAACAGCCGGTTTCGCTGGTTAAATATGCTGTATCTGGTTTCCATAACGCTTCTTCCTCCGCCGCCTCATAATCTGAAAGGCTTTCCCCACCCCAATGGCAGGAAAAGCCTCGGATTCCTTTTCCTTAGTGGCAGCCGCCTCCGCAGCTGGAGCAGCAGCTCGGGTCACATCCGCCGCCCATGTCAGGCTCCTCGCCGGAAAGCGTAGATGTAATGATATTGAATACAGAATTCATAAAGTTGTTAAAATTCATTTCTGCCGCAAACAGGTCAGACGCCAGCTTATTGGATTTAATCAGTTCGCCGCGCCGTTTCATTTCCTCTGCGTGCGCTTTCTGCTCCTCAATGGAAACACCGCCCATCTGAATTTTTGCTTCAAATTCCTGATGCAGTCTTGTATATTCCTCGATTTCCTTCCCAATTACGGGGTCGCTCTCATATGCCTTTTTTGCCTCCAGCAGAGCCTCTACCTGAGGTGTTTTCTGCAATTCCTCACCCAGTGCTCTTGCCATTTCATAAACAGATGCCATATCTTTCACCTAAATCCTTTCTCCAATTAAATAAAATGTTTTGTTTTCTACAATTCTGACAGATATCGTCTGCCCGATACATTCCGGCGCACCGGGAAAATGTACCAGCATATTATTATCAGCCCTTCCGGAAACAATACCTCTGTCCTGTCGGCTGATTTTTTCCACAAAAACCTCAAGAACCTTCCCAATCTGTTCCTCATGCACCTCATGCACAATGGGATTCAGTACGTCCAGCATGCGGTTGAATCGTTCCTTCGCAATGTCCTCCGGAATCTGGTTTTCCATTGCAGCTGCTGGTGTGCCCGTTCGCGGCGAATAAAGGAACGTGAATGCTGTACTGTATCGTGCCTGCCGGATCACGTCCAGCGTTTCCAGAAAATCCTCTTCCGTTTCTCCCGGAAAACCAACGATGATATCTGTGCTCAGCGTAATGTCTGGCATCGCTTCGCGTACCTTCCGTACCAGTTCCAGATAACTTTCTTTGGTATACCGCCGGTTCATGCGCCGCAGTATCTCACTGCTGCCAGACTGCACCGGCAGATGCAGATATTTGCACACCTTGTCACACTCCGCCATCGCCTGTATCAGCTCACCTGATAAATCCTTCGGATGGGAAGTCATAAAACGAATGCGCTCAATGCCCTCTACTTCGTTAATCTGCCGCAAAAGCCCCGCGAATGTAGCGGGCTGTTCCAGTTTCTTCCCGTAGGAATTGACATTCTGCCCCAAAAGCATGATTTCCTTTACACCATCTGCCGCCAATTTCCGTACCTCCGCCAGAATATCCTCCGGCGTGCGGCTGCGTTCCCGCCCGCGCACATACGGCACAATGCAGTAAGAACAAAAGTTATCGCAGCCATACATAATATTTACACTTGCCTTATATGCATGTCCACGCAGCGAAGGCACGTCCTCCACAATTTCCTTCTGCTCCTGCCAGATATCATACACCGTTTCGCTGCTTTCCATGCGCGTCAGCGTCAGTTCCGGCAGCTTATAAAGGTTAAACGTACCAAAAACAATATCTACATGCGGATATTTTTTCCGCAGTGTTTCCAGCACCGTCGGCTGCTGGGTCATGCAGCCGCAAAGCGCGATTACGGCATCGGGGTTTTGCGTTTCCTTATAATGCTTCAGCGCACCCAGTTTGCCGTATACCTTCAGCTCTGCATTTTCGCGGATGCAGCAGGTATTATAAATGATGAAATCCGCCTCAGTTTCTGTCTGCGTCTGTTCATAGCCCATTTCTGTCAGCATGCCTTCCAGCTTTTCAGAATCATGTCCATTCATCTGGCACCCCATCGCCAGGCTGTAAAATTTCCTCTTTTTTCCAGTTTCCGCCATATATGCGTCATTTTTTTCACGCACACTGCGGATATATTCCAACTGCCGCAGCCGTTCTGCCTGCCCGGCCGTGTTCCTCTCCTTGTTCTCCATGCCTGTATCCTTTCCGACTCTGTTCTTTTGCGGAAGGAACAGCCTGTCCGCAAGTCACTC
>CAMQRG010000189.1 GCA_947036475.1 uncultured Clostridia bacterium | reverse complement strand
GGTCTGTTCGGCATACTGCTGCAAAACAACGTCCAGCGTTGTCACAAGGTTTTTCCCATCTTCCGGCGGGATTCGGTCCTGCTTGCTTTCCACCTCGTTCCCCCGGGAATCGGTCAGCGTCAGTATTTTTCCCTGCTTTCCTTCCAAAAGTTCATCATACTTTGCTTCCAGCCCGATAATGCCCTGATTATCTTTCCCGACAAATCCAACCACCTGCGCTGCCATTTCCGAATATGGGTAAACACGACGGACGTCCTCATCTACCTCTACGCCCGGCAGTTCTGCCTTTCGTACCTCTGCAGCCGTTTCGGTATCCACCTTCGTTTTGATTCGCACCAGCGCAACATTCTGGCTGATTTTTTCCAGTACCTCCGCCTGCTCCAACTCCAGCATTTCCGCAAGAAAAGCCGCTGTTTTTTCCTTCTCTTTTACCTGCACAGGAATCACGCTGACCGCACAGACGGTTTCCGTCAGGGCAATTCCCTCCCCGTTGCGGTCGAGTATGGAGCCGCGCTTTGGCGTGATGAGGCGGTCTCGCGTCTGCTGTTCGTATGCCAGTTCCTGCCATTCCTCCGCGCAGAAAAATTCAATGAACAGTATGCGCCCAAAAAGCAGCAGATATCCGAACACCGCGCAGAACAGAAATATCAGCAGTTTCTTTTTTGCGCCAATCGTAGGACGTTCCATAACAGACACCCCGTTTTTCATAGTCCTTTTAATATATTGGAAAAACATGGCACATATGCAGAAATCTCCTGTTTCCGCGTTTCCAGGCAAAATAAAACGGAAGAGAGAAAATAACTCCCTTCCGTCAGGTCTTTTTACTGTTGTGCATCATTCCGCGTGATGGCGTTCGTCCACGTCCTCCACAGGCGGCTTTAAGCCATCAATTACAATATGGTTTTTCTCTGCGTAATCCCAGAGTGCGGCATGCAGAGCCTCCTCCGCCAGACAGGAACAGTGTACCTTTGCGGGCGGCAGGCCGTCCAAAGCCTCCATAACGGCTTTATTCGTCACTGTCAGCGCGTCCTGCACGCTTTTGCCCTTCACCAGTTCCGTTGCCATAGAGCTGGTTGCCACAGCTGCACCACAGCCAAAGGTCTTAAATTTTGCATCCTGTACGATACCATTCTCAATTTTCAGATATACCTTCATGATATCGCCGCATTTTGCATTGCCGACCTGCCCGACGCCGCTCGCGTCCGCAATCTCGCCTACATTTCTCGGGTTCATAAAATGGTCCATTACTTTTTCGCTGTATTCCATCTGACTTTTCCTCCTTCGCAATTCTGATTTTCATTCTTTGTCGTTTTTTACCGCTTCTTCGTAGAGCGGTGACATATCCCGCAATCTCTGCACAATCGCGGGCAGTTTTTCCAAAATGAAATCAACTTCTTCCTCTGTATTTTCCCTGTCCAGCGTCATTCTCAGAGAACCGTGCGCCGTTTCATGTGGCAGGCCGATTGCCATGAGAACATGGGAAGGATCGAGAGAGCCGGACGTACATGCAGAGCCGCTGGAAGCCGCAACACCCAGCGAATCCAGCAACAGGAGCAGGGATTCCCCCTCAATATACGAAAATGAAATGTTGCAGTTGCCCGGCAGCCTGTCCGAAGGATGGCCGTTCAGGCGGCTGTAAGGGATATTCTCCAAAATGCCCCGAATCAGCTTATCCCGCAGATATGTCAGTTTTTTCGTTGTTTCTTCCATCTCCGCCACAGCAAGTTCAGCCGCCCTGCCAAGACCAACGATACCCGCAATATTTTCCGTTCCGGCGCGTTTTCTCTTTTCCTGCGCTCCTCCAAAAATAAGCGGTTCAATGTTTACACCTTTGCGGATATAGATTGCCCCGATGCCTTTCGGCGCGCCCAGCTTATGCCCGCTCATGGAAAGCAGGTCAATGTTCATTTCCTCTACATTGATGGGTACATGCCCCACAGCCTGCACTGCGTCCGTATGGAACAGCACGCCATGCTTTCTGGCAATTCTGCCGATTTCAGCTACAGGTTCTATCGTACCAATCTCATTATTTGCAAACATTACAGAAATCAGGACTGTTTCCGGACAGATGGCGTTCTCCAGTTCCTCCAGAGAAATTTTCCCAAATTCGTCCACAGGCAGATATGTTACTTTTACGCCATGCTTTTCCAGATATTCCGCCGTATGCAGTATGGCATGGTGTTCAATTTTTGTTGTGATGATGTGGCTGCCTTTTTTCGCATAAGCCTCCGCAACTCCCCGCAGAGCCATGTTGTCGCTTTCAGAACCACCTGCCGTAAAATAAATTTCCTCCGGCTTCGCACCAATGGCACTGGCGACCTGCCCGCGCGCGTTTTCCAGTGCGCGTTTGCTCTCCTTCGCAATTCCATAAATGCTGGACGCATTTCCATAATATTCCCGGAAATAAGGCAGTATGGTATCTAAAACCTCCGGGCGTACCGGTGTTGTTGCCGCATTATCAAAATAAATTTTTGTATCCATATAAAAACTCCTTTCAGAACGCTTTAATATCATAGTATTCTTATATGATTTATATGTTTTTACTTTAGCATAGTTTTTTCAAAAAATCAAGCGCTTTTTCTTTTTTCCCGAAAGAAAATACTGTTTTTATTTTCTGAAAAATTCCTGTTATGAAAAAAGGGAAAAACGTACATACTACCTTTGTAATCAAATCAAGGAGGGATTCGACATGGAAAAATGTAATGAATGTATCAAATGTACTGTAAACAACTGCAGACACCACCATCAGACCAAAAACTATTGCACACTTGACTCCATTCAGGTTGGCACGCATGAGTGCAACCCTACTATGGATCAGTGTACAGACTGCTGTTCTTTTATTTTGAAATAAAAGCCATTCTTGCGAAGGAGCGGGCGTTTCATGAATTTGAGGCGTCCGCTTTTTCCTTTTCAACAATCTCGGAAAACAGCCGTTTTATCTTTTTTTCATTTTATAGTATTGACAGTTCCTTTGCATTCATGACATAGCACTACATTCAACTATTTACGTAAATATGATTTGAGATTTTACTCCAAATCTGCTAGAATAGATATTATAAAGTTTGGGATTTTTATACAGGATAGTTGCAGGTTTTTAAAAAAGGAGAGAAATGTCTGATTTCCTTTAACAAAAAACGCCACAACACGACAAATACTGTCAAATTCAGGAGGAGAGTAAAATGAAAAAGCTGTTATCTATGATTATCGCTGCGGGCTGCATCTTTGCACCGGCTGCAGCTTCTGCCATCAGTGTAACGATTGATGATGTCCCTCTTATTTTGGACGTTGAACCAGCCGTAATCAATGGCAGGACGCTCGTTCCCATGCGTTCTATTTTTGAAGCATTAGGCGCAGAAATTGAATGGGATAATATGTCTAAGGGCATTACTGCTTATAAAGACAGCAAAACAATCAACCTGTATCTGGACAACACTATGGCCTATATTAACGGCTCAGAATATGTTTTAGATGCAGCTCCCGTTTCTATTGAAGGCCGGACGATGGTTCCCGCCCGTTTTGTAGCAGAAAGTCTCGATTGTCAGGTTTTATGGGATAATGAGAAAAAATGTGTGTCTGTATACACAGGTGCAGAGCCTTCCCAGACATTTTCGCCACAGCAGGAAGAACCGCAGGCTGTAACAAAAGCTGAAGAAGCGCGCATTGCCGCAGATGCCGCAGAACGGGAACGTATCTATCAGCAGTCTGCACAGGCACAGAATGTCCAGGGCAGTACGGTATATATTACGAAAACCGGCAAAAAATATCATCATGACAGCAGTTGCAACGGCGGTACATATATTGCAAGCACGCTTGACGATGCTCTTGCCCGCGGATTAACCCCCTGCCAAAAATGCATTGGCTAAATAAGCAGAACAGAATACTTTACTGTTAACAAATCCCCCCTGCTGTCTCAGAAAATGAGATTTCTAACAAAGGGAAAGCCGTCTTATCTGCTAAACCTGTTTTACAATCCATGCACAATTCAAATACTGTCT
>CAMQRG010000188.1 GCA_947036475.1 uncultured Clostridia bacterium | reverse complement strand
GCGTAGCGTCTCGTGGGCTCGGAGATGTGTATAAGAGACAGTCCTTATATAATGTATTGACTGTCACATAAACCTTTACACCCCGCAAATGACAATAATCGCATGCTTCTTCTAATTCCTGCAAAGAAAAATTTCCCGCATACTGTCTTGCGCTGAATGCTTTTCCGCCTAAATAAACAGCGTCACAGCCATTATTTACTGCTGCTTTCAGGCTTTCCATAGAGCCTGCCGGAGATAAAAGTTCCGGTTTTATTCCAAAGGACATCGTCCGTTCCCCTTTCGTATTTTCCACGCCTGCTCAGCGTTTGCCTGATTTTGCCTTTGCGGTATGTTTCTGTCCGCCCTGCTGGTTTCCTTCCATCGCCATCATATAACTGTCCAGCTCATTTTCCGCCGCTTCTCTTGCTTTTTCGGAAAATGCAAGCCTGTCCTCCAAATCCTTGAGCCGCTGCTCCCATTCCCTTCCAGCCTGCTCCGCTTCTTTTGCGGCTATTTCAGCTTCTTTTGCAGCAAGTTTATCCGAAAGTTCTTTCGCACGTGCCGTCATACCAAGGAGCCGCCCTTCCAGTTCCGCGCAGTATGCTTTTTCCTTGAAATAATCATCTGCCACATTGATGGAGGTCAGTACATATGCCAGGCTTGCGTCTAATGTAACCACTGCCGCTTTCTGGCGCACCTCCGCCATTTTTTTATCTATATATGTCGCAACCTCGCGCATATGTTCTTCCGTTTCTTCCCCCACCAGTGTAAAGTTTTTTCCGTCAATGGTAATCTTTACTCTGTTTTTCATTATTTTAGCTCTCCTCCCGCCTTGTTCCGTTACAATCATACCTGTTCATAAGTATATCATAAATAAGGTTAAAAAGAAAACCTAATATTACAAATACCATTCCGAATGGCCAAAGTTCATAGCTGCACAGAGATTATTTATAAAAACTATGTCGGGACAGGCAAAAATAGAATACCTTGTACCAAATTTTTGCACGCAAAAACCCCCTGATAAAATCAGGGGGTTACGGTAATCCTTGGATTTGCTTTTTTATTTAGGATTCAGGAAAATTATGCGTTGTTTTTCGCAAATTCATAGCCCATTTCAAACGCTTTTTTGTTATCGGGAATGAATTTTGCTTTACCGCCTTCAAATACATGTGTAAACGCATCGTCAATGCTTTCAACCTTGATGGGGTTTGTTGCGTATACAACCGCACCCAGCATGATAAGGTTCGCCAGCTTGGATCCGCCAAATGCCTCTGCTGCCATTTTGTTTGCGGGAACATTGTATACTTTTACGCCAGCCTTCGCCTGTCCGTCAGCCAGTTCCGCAAGGTCAGAGTTGATAACCAGCGCACCGCCGTCTGCAACGATATCAACGAACTTATCCAAGGAAGGTTTATTCAGAGCTACAACACAGTCTGCGTCCTTTGTGATAACAGGAGAACCGATGCCTTCGTCAGAAACGATAACGTTTACGTTCGCTGTGCCGCCGCGCATTTCGGGACCGTAAGAAGGGCACCAGGAAACTTCCTTGCCTTCCAGCATTGCCGCATAAGCAAGAATTTTACCCATGGAAAGCGCACCCTGACCGCCGAAGCCTGCAAAAATTGTAGAAAATGTACTCATATTATTTGCCCTCCTCTGCTGTAATGTCTTTGAAAACGCCAAGAGGATAGTAAGGAATCATTTTATCTCTTACGAATTCCATCGCTTTAACAGGTGTTAAGCCCCAGTTTGTAGGGCAGGTGGATACCACTTCAACGAATGTGAAGCCCAGACCCTGTTTCTGAATTTCAAGAGCCTTTTTGATTGCTTTTTTCGCCTGTGTCACCTGTGCAGGTGTGGAAACGCTTACTCTTTCAATATAAGCGGGACCTGTCAGAGTAGCCAGCATTTCGGAAACTCTCAGAGGGTTACCGTTGATTTTGGGATCACGACCAGCCTTTGCTGTTGTCGCCTTCATGCCGGGCAGTGTTGTGGGAGCCATCTGACCGCCTGTCATGCCATAGATACCATTGTTGATGAAGATTGTTGTAACCTTCTCGCCTCTTGCTGCCGCATGAACGATTTCACATGTACCGATGGAAGCAAGGTCACCATCGCCCTGATATGTCAGAACCATTTTATCGGGATGTACTCTCTTGATACCTGTTGCTGTAGCGGGAGCACGGCCGTGTGCGCACTGGATTGCGTCAAAGTTGAAGTAGTTGTTAGCGAAAACTGCGCAGCCTACGGGAACGCATGCAATCGCGTTTTTCACTTCGTCCATTTCTTCCAGACACTCTGCTACCAGTCTATGTACAATACCATGTGCACAACCAGGACAATAATGCAATTTGACATCAGTTAAGGCTTTTGTTTTTTCGAATACAACTGCCATTATTTGTCACCTCCCATGATTTTCTTTGCAAATTCTACGACTTCATCTACTGTCGGAACGTTACCGCCCGTTCTGCCGTGGAATACAACTTTGTTTTTGTCGTTACAAGCATATGCAACGTCGGGCATCATCTGACCCATGGACATTTCGATATCAAGGTATTTCTTGATATGTCCATCTACTTTTTCAAACGCTTTCTGAGGGAAAGGCCACAGTGTTTTGGGTCTGAGCATACCAATTTTGTAGCCTTCTGCTCTCAGGTAGCCGATTGCTGTTCTTACAACTCTGGAAGCTGTGCCGTAGGAAACGAATGCATATTCCGCATCGTCCAGCAGGTATTCTTCCCATGCCTGTTCGTTTGCAAGAATCTTTTCATAAGCTTCAAAATGCTCATGGTTCCACTGTTCACAGTCGTCAGGGTCAATAACGAGGTTTTTCACAACGTGTCTTTCGCCATCACCCTTACCTGTCAGTGCCCATGTCTTTTCGGGGATACCCTTTCTGGGAACATAATTGAACTCAACGGGCTCCATCATCTGACCGATCAGACCGTCTGCCAGAACGATAACAGGTGTGCCATACATATCAGCAATGTCAAATGCGTCCATAACCATGTCAACTGCTTCCTGAACGGATGCAGGAGCCAGAACTACATTGTGGTAGTCACCATTGGAGCCGCCTTTAACAGCCATGTTATAGTCAGCCTGACCAGGCTGGATTGTGCCAAGGCCCGGGCCGCCGCGCATCATATTGATAATAACTGCAGGCAGACTGGCGTTGGAGATATAGCCGATACCTTCCTGCTTCAGAGCAATACCAGGGGAGGAGGAGCTTGTCAGTACGCGTGCGCCAGCTGCCGCCGCACCATAAACCATATTGATAGCAGCCACTTCAGACTCAGCCTGAACAAATGTGCCGCCTACTTTCGGTAATTCACTGGATAAATATTCGGGTACTTCGCTCTGAGGAGTAATCGGATAGCCGAAGAAAAATCTGCAGCCCGCCTCAATCGCCGCCTTACCAACTGCCTCGTTGCCTTTCATTAAAACCTTTGCCATTGAATTTCCTCCTCTCTTAATCAAGCTTTTCTACTGTGATCGCACAGTCAGGACACATCTTCGCACAGCTTGTGCAGGCGATACAGTCATCACTGACCATCTCCGCGGGGTTATAGCCTGCGGCGTTAATCTTTGTCGTGGAAAGGTCCAAAACCTTTTTCGGACAAACGGAAACGCAAAGCCCGCAACCTTTGCAGATCACTTCATTGATTGTTACTTTACCTTTTGCCATTCAAAATACACCTCCATAAATATTTGAATTTACATCCAGGTTTTCCGCATATTAAACTTCATGGGAAACAACTCGCCGGCAAGTCCTTCCGGTATATCCTCTGTCAGAAGTTCCTCCACGTAGGACACATACTTTACCGGAACACCTGTGCGTTTTGTTACTTCTCTCAATATCGCATCTCCTTCGGACAGGCAGGACGCCGTGGTTTCCCGAACCAGATTGGTATTGTTGATGAAGCCAGTCACCTTCAGCCCCGCCGCAAATTCCAGATTTTCCATCTGTTCGATTACTGTCTCTTATACACATCTCCGAGCCCACGAGACGCTACGCTATCTCG
>CAMQRG010000187.1 GCA_947036475.1 uncultured Clostridia bacterium | reverse complement strand
GATAGCGTAGCGTCTCGTGGGCTCGGAGATGTGTATAAGAGACAGACATATCATCGGGCGGCGCGAATATGTATCCAGGGATGCACAAAGGGATTTTCAGCGAGGAAGAAGTTTTTGAAATGCTGCGGAATATCCCCGAAGGGTACCCTCCGGCACCGATGAAAAGCATGGATGAAATCAATGACGGTATTCTTGATATACGGTGTGGCGACTGGTCGTTCCAGGGACGCGTGCCTGTCAGGTCAAACGGCAATCCTGTCAGCCTGAACATGTTTGATGTTGTAAGAAAAAGCACAATGGCGTATCCGAAAGACGCGGTATCATTTATGAGGAACTGGGACTTTTTCACATCGGCTCAAAGCGGTGTATATTTCAGTTCACATTGAAAAAAGCGCATAAAAGGTAACTTGGCCTAAAAAACAATTTTTCTTTTCGATTGATTTCTTAAGTCAAACGCCAGTGGACGCTGCCAAAGAAAATTTCTTCTTATGGTTGAAATTTTCTTTGGCAGCGTCCATAATAAGCATTTCCTGTTTTTATATTAGAAAATGCTTCCGGGAAGGGATAAACGGTAGAATAGGAGGCTATATAAGATGGCGGCTGAAAAGACAAAAAGGATTTTCATTGTGAGAATGAAGCAATTATCCATGATGGCAGGCTTATGCTCTCTCTGCGGGATATAGGCAGATTACTTGACAGCGAAGTCATATGGCAGCAAGAACAGAATAAAAAATTCTGGCATATTATAATGTACTATGTCAAATTCTGGCATGGTAAAAGATGATGGATGAAACCTATAGTAACTGCGCCCGTCCCCAATCATTTTTTTATAATGGCAACCCCCATCCCGTTTCACGTACTTGAAAAGCATCGCCGCATTGCACTATGTCAGGAAAGTTTGTTGACGCAATTTCCATTGCGGATTTTTCGATTTCATATGCGAAATACCGAATGTTCCTATACCCCAGCTTATCAAAGCAGTAACGCCCTGTTCCAATCCCATCATACATTGAAAGAACTACAATTTCTTCATCTTTCGGGATTCCCGCCAGTGCATGGGATAGGATATGGATGATGACTTCCGCTGTCCACCCATTCCCCAGCCCCCTGTATGCGTGTGTCTTTTTTGCCATCCGGCAATAATCGTCCGGCAACGTTTGTAATCTGCAACACTCTGTAACGGTCAGCGGCCGGATGATATAGAATCCGTCTGGCAAATTTATCCAACTCTTTTTCCCGTTCAATTCAATTTTCCCGTTCATAACCTGGTATAAGTTCAGTTTCTTTCCGCACGGTGCGCTGATACTGCAATCGGAGCTAAATTCTATTGGCAGCGGAGCAAGTAAAACCGGTTGCGCAACAAGGTTGTCTTTTTGAACAGTAGTCAATGTGTTGGTTTTCCCACTTGTTTGTACTTCAAAATGCTGTTCTGCCCGACCATCCGGTCCTGTGTATCTCCCACGTTGTGCGACACATATTGCTCCAGGAAGCAAAATCGCGACCATGTTGCCTTCTTTTACGCCGTTCGCAGTAAGGCAATACGCTTTTGCGTTCCATGTTGTCCCAAGGGGGAAAGCCCACTGCCCTGCCATGGATTCAAATACCATTTGCCTGTGATCCTTTTTCAAGTCGTTTCTTATCCACACATGGGAATATGTATCCAAAATGCAAGTGAGGTTTTCTCGGTCGCAAACCCCGCTTTCCAGAATATCCGCCAACATGATGTGCCGATCCTCTGGCTGCCTTACGTCCGGTATATTATGTGCGTAAAATCGCCATCGGTTTTGTCCTGATACAAGTGCAGAATTTATGTATTGCAAAGGGACTTCCAATTCTGCCGAAATGCTGTCTTTGACCGCTTGTGCCACGCTTTTGTTGTTTTCGTAAAGGAAAAAATCGGGCAGAAACTTTTCCTTTGCGATAAGATAGTTTTTGAACAGTTCCTATCCTGTTCCTTCTGGCTTTGTTTCGCGTGCTTTGTTCTGTGCTATGCTCCAATGGGTACATGGCGAACCGCCGATTAAAAACTTAATCATTTTTCCCCCTTTCTGGAAACCTCATATTTCGTTACGAAGCAGCTATATTTACAACACCGCAATCAATGCGGGTACACCCGATACAAAACCATTCCTGAAATCCCGCATCCCACTTTCACTTAATGCAGGACAAAGAAGCAAGGAACGTCCCTTCCGCTTACGCCAGAAAGGACGTTTCATTTCTTTCACAGCTTCGACAAAATCCTCCCATACACCTGTTTTTTTCCATCATCAAACCTCGAAATGGAAATTAGGACAGAATCCCCGATATAAAACTCCTCTTTGAAATAATTGGGGGAATACAGGCACATGCAGGTCGTATCATCGGAAAGGCGGCAGAACACGCCGCCCGCATATGTCCCGCTGATAACAGCCTTTCGCGTGGAGCCGATCGGATGGCGTTTCTCCGCACCGAAATACGGGTTCGGGTTGACCTCCTTCACAGAAATCTCAATCGTCCCCGTCTGCTGGTCTGCGCTTTTCAG
The DNA here is from genome assembly GCA_947036475.1 of uncultured Clostridia bacterium. Classification (GTDB taxonomy): domain Bacteria; phylum Bacillota; class Clostridia; order Lachnospirales; family Anaerotignaceae; genus Anaerotignum_A. The sequence continues at coordinate 1,490 of CAMQRG010000187.1, read as the reverse complement.
TCGTGCAGAAATCTCCTGACCAGGCTTATATTCACTCCGTAAATCCGCGATGGCAGTATAGCTCAGTTCTCTGTTGCGGATAGAAATGTCAAACCCGTTGCATTCTACCAGAATACGTTTTGGACCAGCGACAAGCACGTTACACTGCAGTATCCTTCCAGGCTCGTTCCTCTGCCTGTCGCGGAAAAAGCGGTTGCGGGCGTAGCCCAGTGCCATACGTCTGGACGCAATCGCGCATTCGCCCTCCCTGTCTACGTTCGTAATGACATAATCAATTTTCGCCCCGACCATTCTGCGCACGACATAATCAGGAAACGGCGCGTCAGGCTGGTACCAGATTTCCGGCTGCGGGATAAGCACCTTTACCCGGAAATCCATCAGCACAAGGCACTGTATCTCACGCGTTTCTGTTTCGCCTGTTTCAGGGTTACGCACGGCAAGCCTATGCGTATCCACTCCGACAACAATGCCTGTCAGCGGTGTCCGAGAACGGTACGACGCATAAATGGACGTCCATTCCCTGAGCTGTTCCGGTGACAAATCCCTATCCATTTCGTTATAATCCACATCGTAAAAAGACGTTCTATTCTCCACTAAAATCCCTCCTAAAAATTAAGACCTTGGGGCGCCGCCCCAATACCCCGCGAGGGGCTCAGCCCCTCGACCCGTTTGCCATCGCATTCCATGCAATGGAGGATAAAAAAGTTTTTATTTCTCGGAAAACGCAGTTTTCCGCATTAAAGTTTAGGGTCAAGCCCTTTTCAATAGGCACCGGAAAGAAGTCTGGACGCACGGAGCGCGGCTTTGCGGCGTTTACGGCGCAAAGTGCTGACCGGCTTGCAGGGTTTGGGACAGAGTCCCAAGGTTTTCATCTAAAAAACCGATATTCTCCGTTGTCCTTCTGTACGGCGAAATAGCAGTTTTCCGGCGCACGGATGTGCTTCCGCTGTTCCGCGCTGTGCAAGACGAAAATGACCGTCAGCGCGTCAGTATCCGCCCGCAGACGCTCCGGCATGATGTACTCCATGCCCGCCCCGACCATTGCCACGCCGAACGCCCTGCCCTGTGCAGAAAACACAAGCACGAAGCCTTTCCCGCCTTTCGCCGCAAAGTCAATCCTCCCGCCCGCCAGTGCCATCGCCACGTCAAACACCTGCATCACGCTGAAATCCGGCTTTCTGCCCGGCAGCAGGACAAGCTCCCCGTCCAGCCGTACTTTCCCCAGCATCGCAAGCTGGCGCAGCATATGCGCAACGTGCTCCGGACGTGAGCCATACCTCGCCGCAGCGTACCGTTCCACCTGCCGCCTGCGCAGGCACTCCATTTCCTCCAGCAGCTCCAGTATCCCCGCCTGCGGCACAGTCAGCATATCAGCCGCCTCCTTTCCCATCCTGCCTGTCCTTCCGGCTTTGCCGCAGGAAATTCAGGTAAGGGTCTGCCAGCAGGTCGCTCCGCGTTTCCATGATGGAGTTGAACAGCACCGCCACGAC
>CAMQRG010000186.1 GCA_947036475.1 uncultured Clostridia bacterium | reverse complement strand
GAACAGAAGATGAATTAAAAGAACTGATTAAGCTGCGGGAAGCGAAAGAAGCGGCAGTAAATGAATATAATACGAAAAGTGCCGAGATACGGGCGAAAGAAAGCGAGATAAAAAGATACCAGGAGACATATGATGCGTCCAAAATAAAATATGAGAAAGCTGTGGAAAATCTGGACACAACGGCAACCCCGCCGCTGAATGATCCGGCAACAGGTCAACCTTTCGAGGATAAGGACGGTAATCCAATCCTGACAAATTTAGTGACAGGACAGCCGCTGAACGGCAATAATCTGGCGCAGAACAATCTGGATCAGGCGAAAGACGCAGTGCAGAAAGCACTTGATGCGCTGGCACAGTCCGAAGCGAAAGGCGCGGCAGTAGAATCCGTAAATGAACAGCTGACAGACGGTATACTTAAGGGTGCGCTGGAAATGCTGAACTATTCTGCGGAATATGACGATCCTCCCAACAGCATTCGTGGTATCGGCTATTACAAAAATATGCTGGATACGCTGGCAAATAAATTCGCAGAGGCGATGAATCAGGCGAATAACCCGTATGAGTTCACAGTACAGAAAACGGGGACGGATAAAGACGGAAATTCCTACCTGATTTATACCAACTACGATTACAATGAGGACAGCAAGACATATTCGTATAACGGAATACTTGATATTGAACCCAATAACGGGAATCTTGTATATGACCCGAAGGATACGGACAAGAAAAATCCTCTGGATAAAGACGGTAACCCGATTTATAAGCTGGATTCCAAAGGCAATCCAATTTATGATAAGGACAAAAACGGGCAGATTATTTACATCACCGTTAAGGACGAAAATGGTGATCCTGTTTATGAGATGGAGCCGGACGGACAGGGCGGTTTTAAGCCGAAAGAACAAGTTGTACGAGATGACAACGGCAATATTGTTTATGAAACAGATGCGAATGGTAAACCGTTGGAAAGACCCGTACTTGATGAAAATGGCCAGCCTGTTATGAAGCAGAAATTTGAACAGGCTGTTGATGAGCAGGGGAATAAACGCTTTGATGATGACGGCAATCCCATTATGGTTCCCTCTTACAAAAAAGACGCCAACGGCAATTATGAATTAGACCCTGTGACCGGCGAAAAGATTCCAGAAATGGAGCAGGTAATGGAACTGGTACCGAAAACAGAGCCTGTTCCTATGAAAATTCCTGCTCCGGCAAAAGAGGCCGACATGGAAACAGTGAAAAACGAGGACGGCACAGCGGAACGCCATGACCTCTTTAAGAGCAGCGACGGCGGAAAGATTACAGCGGGCACAATCGACCTTGCGGACGGCTGGGTAAACAATTCCTACGGTATTACGACTGCGCTGAACGAAAACGACCCGAGCGGCAATAACACGAACGTACTGCACTTTATCAATATGCTGAACGGCAAGCTGAATTACAAGGCAGACGTTAATCTGATGGACCAGATTCAGATTGATTTTAATACGACAGCAGCTGGCGCTGCATCGAAAGAACCGAACCTTACCGGCCTGAAAGAAGGCGACACCATCACGATTGATGGGAAAACCTATACCTACACAAAGGGCGCGACAGGCGAAAGCGGAAATGAATTTTCTGATTTTGAAACGTTGAAAAAAGCGGCGTCGAAAAATGGTATTGATTTGACACGTACACCTGATGACCCGACAAAACCGTTGGAAGGTGTATTGAGCGCTACCACGACGACGCAGACATTCCGGCCGTATGACGTGCAGGTGAAGGGCGATACAGTCAGCAGCTTTGCAAATATCAGACCTGAAAGCATGAAATATGGCGATACCATCACTATTGACGGCAATACGTTTACGTATAAACCGAAAGAAGATGCAAATGGCAACCCTGTCGCAGACACAACGAAAGGCGAATTTTCCGATATGGACAGCCTGATGAAAGCGGCTGAGGAGAAAAATATCATCATTACATCAGACGGCCAGAATCCGCCGAGAATTACGGGCATTGAGAAAAAAGCTGGTGAAACGGTTGATGTTTCCGTTGACAAGGAGCCCGGCATTGGCAGCATGGTAACGGGGAATACAATTACAATCGGTGACCCGAATTCCAGCGACTCCAAGACGTTTACATTTGTTGACCCTGCCGAGGTGGATGCGGCTATAGCCGCAGGTGGAGATGCTACGTTTAACGGAGTGACGTTTACCTTTGTTACCCCTGACCCGACTGCAACACCGCCGGTTGCGGCAGACCCTGCAAAGGGAGAATTCAGCGATTTGGAAAGCCTGAAGGCAGCTATGGCGGAAAAACAGATGTTCAGCGATGCAAAGGGACTCCAGGACGCTGCGGCAAAACAAAACCTGACGGTTTATGTTGACCCGAAAACAAACCAGATTACATCGGCAACAAAGCCCGGCTCTAAAATATTTGACGGTACATTTGAAGAATACTACGTCAGCCTTGACGCAACACTGGGGCTTGACATCAAACATACAACCGAAAAAGCTGACAACTACGCAATGCTTTCGAGCAGCATTGCTGAAGAGCGTGAGGCAGTGACCGGCGTAAGCCATGATGAGGAGGCAATGAACCTCATGCGTTACCAGCAGTCTTATGTAGCGGCTTCGAGAATGATGACAACGCTGGATCAGGTGCTGGAAATCCTTCTGACACAGACCGGTATGGTTGGCCGCTAATCAGGCAGCAGAAGGATAAAATAATACGCCGACAGGCTGAAAGGCTGGTATCCGGCGGATAAAACCGCCGGACGGCCGCCTGAACAGGCAGAACCCTGAAGGGGACGCCGCAGGGGGAAATACAGACCCTATTTTGAAGGAGGAAAACTATGCGTATTACAAATAAAGCTATTATGGATCATTATAATACAAGATTGAATAAATCTTTGCAGCGTTACGCAAAAGCACAGGACCGCGTTCTGACAGGGCGTAACTTTAACGAGGTTTCCGAGGATCCGGCTTCTGCTGTGCGGGCGTTCCGGCTGCGTGCTCAGTTCCGTAAGAATGCGGGGCAGATGGAGATGAACGAGGAAACGCTTTCCCGCGTAACAGAGCTGGAAAGCGCGACATTGCAAATGTCCCAAATTTTGACGCAGACAGTCAACCCAGATGCTTTGAAAGCTGACAACGGCACAAACTGGGCACCGGAAGCAAGAAAAGCCTATGCCGAAACGCTGCGCGGTATGCAAAAATCCATTATACTTGCTGCGAATACTCAGATTAACGGACAGTTCCTGTTTGGCGGCGAGGAAACGCATGAAGTGCCTTTCGTGCTTTCCGACGACGGGAGTACACTCCTTTACCGCGGAATTGACGTAAACAGCACCGACCCTGCGGATTTGGAAAAATTGAAGGAATTTTCCAAAGAAACTGTTTATGTTGACCTTGGTTTCGGTCTGGAAGAAACGGTGGAAGGCACAGCAGATGGCAAACCGGAAGTAGTCAATACCAGCGCGTTTAATACGGCTTATCCCGGAATCAATTTCCTTGGTTATGGGCAGGGTGAGAACGGATTGAGCAACAATGTTGTTGTCCTTTTGGGACAAATGGCGAACCAGCTGGAACGGGGGGACTGGATGGAAGAACCGGAGGAGGGCGAAAAATCGTGTTCCGAAGAATTTGATGCGATGATTAGCCAATTCCAAGATGAGATGCACAATTTGATTGATGCACAGACAAAGCTGGATACAGACGCGGAATTTTTGAAAACAAATATGGCCAGACTGGAAACTTATAATGACACACTGAATGAGCGTATCGTATCTGTGGAAAAGGTAGATATGGAAGAAGCAATTTCTACTTATATCTATCAGCAGTACTGCTATAATGCCGCGCTTAAGGTGGGGACGAATATTCTTTCCCAGTCCCTTCTGGACTTTATGAGATAACAGGAGCAACCAAACAGAAAGCAGACCCTTATAACCGCGCGAACGCGCGGTTATAGGTGGATTTGAGGAAAATTAAGATTTTATTTGAAAATTTTAATATAATATGTTATATTGTGTATGGAC
>CAMQRG010000185.1 GCA_947036475.1 uncultured Clostridia bacterium | reverse complement strand
TACACGTAAGGAGTCGTCGGCAGCGTCAGATGTGTATAAGAGACAGGCGAAGATGTCCGTATCCACTCCTGATAAATGTTCACAATATCGCCGCGCTGCTGTGCAATTACCTCCGTAGCCGTACTGAACACACGCCCGCTTTCCGCAATTCTTGCAAACGGCGTTCTTCCATCTGGACTGTTATACGAAAAATAATGGTTTTGTACCATATCGTCACAGTGCGCCCGCGCGCCCAGTCCCATTTTTTCATCCGGAGAAAGCAGAGGGAGTCCCTTGGACCTTCTTCCGTATTGTATCAAATCCAAAAATTCGGCTTCCAAATCCTCCCGCAGAGTAAGATGAAGTACGCTCATGGGGTTTTTATCCTGCACAAAATCCGTTGTCTGCAATAATATACCAGAAATATTCCCTGCATAATCCAGCGGGATTCTGGTTTCTGTTTCATCGCTTTTAATCACGCCGCTGTGTTCCACCGCGCTGATATAATCCATATACAGAATGTCGGCGGAAGTTCCGTCGCCGTCCATCTCCAAATACGTAAAGTCCCTGCCGGGAATGAAGATTTCCACTATTTTCCCTTTTTCAAACGTCACAAAAAACAGGTTCTTATAACTGTTCAGGTAAACGTATCTGTCCAGACTGTAAACTGTTTCGTCAATTCTGTCCGGCTCGCCCCATTCCTTTTTTAATTCCTCAGGGCTCCAGCCCAGCTCAATGTCTTTTTTACCAATAGAAACCCTGCGCATTTCTTCCTCATCAGGACGTTCTGCCTGCACCGGCTCCTGCGGCTCCTCATTTTCCGACCAGTCATAGTCCTCAAAATCCGTCACAGACTCCATCGGCGGCTCCTCCGGAACAAAAGGCGTAATATGTTCCTGCGCACAGCGATACGCACGCACAAAAGCTATCACGGCCTCCTGTGTCGTCAGCTTCTGGAATGGCTGAAATGTACCGTCATCATAACCCGAAATAATATTTGCGCCATAAAGCTGGTTGATATAAAGATTTGAAGAATCCCACAGTTCCTTTGTATCGGTAAACGGGTTCAGCTTTGTTTCCGCTGTCAGGTCAATGTCGCAGACCTTCAGCGTTCTGGCAATCATAATTGCCATCTGCTCTCTGGTCAGCACGCGGTCCGGTCCAAAAACACCTTTTTCAATCCCGCCGATAATGCCCGCTTCATACGCCGCTGTGATATCCGCATCTGTACAGTCATGAAAAGGGCTTTCCTGTGTAGCCTGCGGACGCTGTCCCGTAACCGTTTCCAGAAAATCAACCGCCATTTTGCCAAACTCCTGCCGGGTAATCTGGCTTTTTGCTTTCTGCAGGCTATCCTCCGGTAAAAATCCCGCTTCATATGCGATTTCGATAGATTGTACCGCCCATTCGTCCGCGTTGGTTTCCACCGCGCCAAACGCAGGGAGGGTCATTGCCAGGCTGAGCAGCCCCGCGATGACAAAGCTCGAAAAACGCTTCATCGTATCATCCTTTCCGCTTCCGCAACCACATTCAAACAGGGGTCCAAAGAGTGTTTCATTTGTTTGAACGTATATTACGAATTTGTGAACGCTTGTTTGTATTATAGCATATTTTCCCAGTTTGGCAACAAAATTTATGTATTTCTCTCCACAAATTCATGAAAAAAGGGGGATTTTTTCACAAAAACAGGGTTTTTTCCGCATTTTTTGGGAATTTCTGATTCCATTTGCGCCATCGGAGAACACAAGCACAAGTGCTGCCGCTCTGCACAAATTACCACTTTTACCGAAAATGACCCGCGCCGCCATTCCGGCAGCACAGGTCACTCATTTTTATTATATTCCGAATGATATCAAATCAGTTGATACGGAATCTGCTGATCAGGCTGTTCAGTGTCCGCGCCTGCCCGGACAATTCCTTTGAAACTGACGCACTGTCTTCTGCCGCAACAGAATTTGTCTGCACAACTCTGGAAATTTCCCTGATGCCATTTTCTACCTGAACAATCATATCCGACTGTTCCACACTTGCAGCGGCAATTTCGTCCATTAATACTTTAATCGACTGTATGCAGTCATCAATAACTTTCATGGCAGAAACCGCATGATTTGTGGATTCCGTACCCGTTCTTACATCCTCAACAGAATGCGCAATCAGGCTGCTTGCATCCTTTGCCGCCTCGGAGGATTTTGCCGCAAGACTGCGCACTTCCTCTGCCACAACGGAAAAGCCCCTTCCTGCAACACCCGCGCGCGCCGCTTCTGTAGAAGCATTCAGTGCCAAAAGTTTCGTCTGGAATGCAATATCCTCCATCGTTTTCGTAATCGTCACTATCTGCGCGGAAGAACGGTCAATATTTTTCGTTGTTGCCATCAGCTGCTCCATCTTGGTATCCGCCTCGGCAGCATAGCCAGTCACCTTATCGACCAGTTCTGTTGCACTGCCGCAGCGTACAGTGCTGTCCTGTATCTGCGAAGTGATTGCCGTAACGTTCGATACCAGCCCATCAATAGACGCCGCCTGCTCCACAGTGCCCTGAGAAAGAGCCTGTGCGCCCGTGGAAACCTGGTCCGCACTGATATCGACCTGTTTTGCGACAACGGAAATATCGCGGATAACGCGCACAAGGTTTGCATGGATAGATTTCAGGCTTTCAGAAAGTATCTTGAAATCGCCGATATAATACGCTTCATTTTCCGTAACATTGACTGTCAGATTGCCGTCTGCAATCTCTCCCAGAATGCGCCCCACATCATCAATGGTTTTTTGCAGACAGCCGCAGACATGGTGGGTCGTCTGCGCAATCATGCCAATCTCGTCCCCCCTGCCATAAAAATCCTCCAGCTCTTTATCCGCAGAAAGGTTCAAATCGCCCAGATGCCCAATGGCGCGTTCCACAGCCATCAGTTCCTTCCCCTCTCTGTACAGAATCCGGAGCGTAATCAGTATAATCGCGGCAGCCACAGCAGCGCACAGCGCACCAACAACAATACGTACAGTCCCGACAGACGCATATACCTCTGTCGCACTGTCCCGCACCATGAACACCCAGCCGCGGTCTTTCAGAAATTTATAAACAACAAGCTGTTCCTTGCCGTTTTCGTCCTCATAAGAATATGTAGCCGCCTCGGCGCTGCCGTTCGTCTGTATCTGCTGAAGGATTTCCCGATACCCGCTGTCAGTCGTTTCCGTATTCAAAAGGGATTCATCTTCATGGTAAAGATATACGCCGGTTTCCGCATTCAAAAATACATATTCGCTGTCCGGCAGGCCCTTGATGTCCAGATTCAGCAGCGCGTCCATAAGGTGGCTTGCGTAAACGCCTGCCCCTACATAGCCAATACAGTTCTGTCCGTCAAAAATCGGGCAGTACATAGAAAGAATCATGCTGCCAGTCCCCGGAGATTTCATAATTCCCAGATTTGTCAGTTCGTGTGTAGCCAGAATTGTATTCTGGAATGTGTTCAGGGAATCTCCCGTCCTCGTTGTAATCCCGATTGCTCCCTGAGAGGTATGCGTCAGCACATAGGTCGAAGGGGTTGCAATATACAACCCTTCAAAAACACCCTTAACAGCCGCAAAGTCCTCCGTATATTTCTGCGCCCGTTCCAGGAGCACAGGGTCATTGGGATTCATAAGCAGTTCCCGCACCTCACTGCCCAGAGCAAAGGCAGACATATATTCCTCCGCAGCGCTGACATATTCGTCAATGATGGCCGCCCTTGATTCCACAGCATCTGTCATCTGATTGGTAATGTTATTTTTCACCATGGAAGTCGCGTTCGCAGATACAATAATCCATAGGAACAGCATACCACTCAGGGTAATCGCAGTTGTAATCAGGCCGATACGTGTCGTAAGTTTTTTGTTTAATAAGAATTTCATAAACATACCCCCGCCGCAAAATAAATTTTCAGGAAAACTCTGCTCCGGCCCCCCAAAGCGACGCAATGGCTTATCTTCACGCCAGCCCTCAGAGCCTCTTGAATCCTCCCGCACAAGATAATTTTACCATTAGTGGAAACGTATGGAAATACAAAG
>CAMQRG010000184.1 GCA_947036475.1 uncultured Clostridia bacterium | reverse complement strand
AGCGTCTCGTGGGCTCGGAGATGTGTATAAGAGACAGGAATCGGGAAACGCCTGCTGGATTTCGCAAAAGAAAAGAAAAACCAGCTGTATCTGAACGTGTACCAGAAAAATACAAAGGCAGTCAGGTTCTACCATCGGGAAGGCTTTCGGATACAACAGGAAACCTTCGACAAAAACACAGATGAAAAAGAGTATACCATGCAGTGGGAAACGGAGGAAAGAAAATGACAGATTTACAAAATAAAAACTGCCCGCCTGCATTGGAAGAAATCGAAAAATATATCCACAATCCTCTGTTTCAGGAATTTTGCTCGGAACTCAGGGAAACTTTCCAATGCAGGGAAAAAATAGAATTCAGTTCATGCAGCTGGGAACGGGGCTGGAATATCAAATTCAAAAAATCCGGTAAAACACTCTGCACTATCTATCCAAGGGAAAACTATTTTACAGTGATGCTCGTTGTCGGCAAAAAAGAAAAGGAGCCATTTGAAGCCATGCTGCCGGAATGCAGCACAGAAATGCGCGAAATCTACCACCAGGCCAAAGAAGGAAACGGGCAAAGATGGCTGATGCTCGATTTACAGGATAAAGAGGGCTTTACCACGACGCGCTCCGGCTTGCCGCCCTTCGCGCCGCAAAGTAACCCCCGCAAAACAGGCGGCTGTCCTGAAAAAGAAAGCCGCCCATTTATTTTTACGCAAATCCTTTCAAATCCTCCCAGACCAGTTTTTCCGACTGGGATTTTGTACCATGAAAATCGTCCTCGAAATATTTATAATGTGCTGCGCCCAGCTTTTCATAGAGCCGTCTCGCGCCATCGTTGCCCTGTACAATGCAGACGCTCATGCGCCCATAGCTTTGACGAGCATGCCGCCCGATTTCACGAAGCAGTGCCGTCCCAACACCTTTTCCCCGCGCTGCCTCAGAAACATGCAGAGAGGCAAGATAAAAGCAGTTTTGCAGCTCTTTATCCTCCAATCCTGCACCAAAGCCCAGAAATGTGTCCCCTTCATAAGCCACGTAAAGCCGCGCTTTTTCGTCCTCCAGACATTCCCTGCTTTCCTTTGCGCAGTCCTCCGGCGTCAGTCCGTTCAAATAATTTTCATCTAACAGTCCGGCATATGTCTTTTTCCAGTTTTCCATGCAGAGCCGCCCAATGTTCTGTAAATCCCGCTCCGCCGCTTCTCGTATTATCATGTCATTCCCTCCCATCATTTTCCAAATCAACCGTATCCGCCCCAAGATATGGCAGAAGTGCAGTTCCCCATTCCTCCACCAGCCGTTCCAGCCGCCATGCGGCATTCGCCGGACTGGTGGAGGGCAGCTGCCGCGCAGGGATACCCGTTTTCTTTTCCTGATATTTTCGGTAAAGCTGACAGGCAGTCCCTCCGTTGCAGAAAACAGGGATTTCCCCTGTCACTGAAAGTATCCGCCCCAAATCCGCCGGTTCCACATTTCGTATGGAACTGTCACTGCTCCCAACGATGTCACAGCTGTGTATCACGTCATGCAGGGCGATTCCATTGCGCAGCAGAAGTGCCTTTTTTTCCTCCGTTGTCTGCGGCACTTCCTCCCCTGTCACAGCCGCCAGCATTTTCCAAAAGCGGTTCTGCGGATGTCCATAGTAAAACCCTGCCTCTCTCGATTTCCGCGAAGGAGCTGTTCCCAAAATCAGCACTCTGGAATGCGCATTGCAGACGGGTGCAAATTCCTGCACGACCCGCTCCCAGACCTTCGGCTTTTTCTCCTCAGCCTTCATAGGCACGAATGGCAGCACAGGTTTTCTCAATATCCGCATCACTGTGCGCCGCAGAAACAAACATTGCCTCAAACTGTGAAGGAGCAACATAGATGCCGTTTTCCAGCATATACCCGAAATACGCTGCATACGCCTTTGTATCCGCCGTCTGCGCGGTTTCATAATCCGTTACGGGGTTTCCATTGGTGAAAAACGCGCTCAACAGGGAGCCAACGCGGTTGACCGTCCAGCCCTTTTCGCGCATCACCTGTTCAATCTTTGCAGTTTTCTGTTCCAGTTCCGCATAAACAGAGGGCGTTTCCCGCAGTATTTTCAGCGTTGCAATTCCAGCCGCGACTGCCATCGGGTTACCAGAAAGCGTTCCCGCCTGATAAACGGCACCCAACGGCGCAATGGTTTCCATAACATCACGCCTGCCGCCGTAAACCGCCAGAGGCATACCGCCGCCCACGATTTTCCCCAGCGTAGTCAGGTCAGGCTTAATGCCGTAATATTTCTGCGCCCCGCCATAGGAAACGCGGAAACCCGTTATCACCTCGTCAAAAATCAACAGCGCATCGTTTTCCTCCGTAATGTTCCGCAGAAACCGTAAGAAACCTTTTTCCGGCGGCACGACGCCCATGTTCGCTGCCACAGGCTCCACCACCACACAGGCAATCTCGCCGGAGTTTGCCTCAAACAGCGCGCGCACGCTCTCCACGTCGTTATAGCGCGCCAAAAGCGTATTTTCCGCATAGCCTTTCGGCACGCCCGCACTGTCCGGAACCGCTCCCGTCAAAAGCCCGCTCCCAGCTTTTACAAGCAGCCCGTCCGAATGTCCATGATAACAGCCTGTAAATTTCACGATTTTCTCCCTGCCCGTAAAGCCGCGCGCAGCCCGCACCGCACTCATGACGGCCTCCGTACCGGAGCTGACCATACGCAGCATCTCCATAGAAGGCATTGCCTCCCGAATCAGTTCCGCAAGCTCCGTTTCCACCGCTGTCGGCACGCCGAAGGTTAATCCGTTCGCTGCCGCCTTCTGTACAGCCGCAACAACCTCCTCCCGCGCATGCCCCAGTATCCCGGGTCCCCACGAGCAGACATAATCAATATATTCATTGCCGTCCACGTCCCAGAGCCGGGAACCTCTGCCCCGTTCCACAAAAAACGGCGTCCTGCCCACAGCGCGGAATGCCCGCACAGGGCTGTTTACACCACCGGGAAGGATATTCCCAGCGGCCTGAAAGCATTGCTCTGATTTTTTCCAATCCATATCCTCATTGCTCCTTTAACCACTTTGCCGCGTCCAGCGCGTGATACGTAATCAAAATGCCGGCTCCCGCGCGCTTCATCGCCGTCAGGTTCTCCATTACTATTCTCTTTTCGTCAATCCAGCCGTTCTGCGCCGCCGCTTTCACCATTGCGTATTCCCCGCTGACGTTATAAACCGCCAGAGGCAGGTCAAAGCGTTCCGATGCCGCCTGCACCACATCCAGATACGCCAGAGCAGGCTTTACCATGACGATATCCGCCCCTTCGGCAATATCGTCTTCGATTTCCCGCAGGGCTTCTTTTTTGTTGTGGTAATCCATCTGGTAGGAACGCCTGTCGCCAAAGCAGGGCGCGGAATGGGCAGCCTCCCGGAATGGTCCATAATACGCCGAAGCAAATTTCGCACTGTACGCCATAATCGGCACGTCAGGGAAGCCGTTTTCGTCCAACGCCTGCCGGATTGCGGCAACACGCCCGTCCATCATATCGGAAGGTGCAATGATGTCCGCGCCCGCTTCCGCAAGGGAAACGCTCATTTTTGCCAGAAGCGGCAGTGTTTCGTCATTCAGTATCTTCCCTTCCTCCACAAGCCCGCAATGCCCGTGCGAAGTATATTCGCAGAGGCATACGTCTGCAACCACCAGCAGGTCTGGATAATCCCGCTTGATTTGACGTACCGCCCGCTGTGTAATGCCGTCCGGCGCATAGGCCTGTGAGCCATATTCGTCCTTATGCGCAGGTATCCCGAAAATCAGTATGCCGGAAACGCCGCTTTCCGCTGTTTCCTTCAAAATCTCGTCCATTCTGTCCAAAGAATACTGGTAAATGCCCGGCATGGAATCAATGGGGTTTTTGATATTTTCCCCTTCTATTACAAAAATCGGATAAATCATCTCTTCCGCCGATATCTTCGTTTCGCGCACCAGCCGCCGCATAGGCTCTGATGTGCGCAGCCTTCTGAACCGCTTCATGTTCCGCCTCCTCAAAAACTGTCTCTTATACACATCTCCGAGCCCACGAGACGCTACGCTA
>CAMQRG010000183.1 GCA_947036475.1 uncultured Clostridia bacterium | reverse complement strand
AGATAGCGTAGCGTCTCGTGGGCTCGGAGATGTGTATAAGAGACAGAATAAAAATAGAGGGGAGACGCAGTTATTTTGTGCCGTCTCCCTTATTGCTTTTATCCTTTCAAGGCTCATTCAAATGTGGTAAAATGAATGTTTTTCTATGTTCTAAATTGCTTAAAACCATTTTTTCATTCGGAAAAACGCCACACCGGCAATAATAAACACCAAAGAAAACAACGCAACAATCGCATATCCATGTTCCCAGCCATATTCCGGCATCTGGAAATTCATGCCATACCACCCCGCAATCAACGTCAGCGGCAGGAAAATCGTCGTCACCACAGTAAAAATTTTCATCGTGGTATTCAGGCTGATATCCACTTCCGCCTCATACGATTCCCGCACCTGTGTCACAGCCTCCCGCAGATTCAGCACATTCTGGAACCGCCGTTCCGTCCTTCTTGCAAGCATCTTGAAAAACCGCAGCGTCCTGCCGTCAAAAATCCCGTTTTCGTTTTCCCCCAGAATATCCAGCACATTCAAAAGCTGTTCATAATATTTTTTCAGCACCATAAGCCGTTTACGCAGGCTGATAATCTCCGCCACGCAGTCCCGTTTCCCTGATGTAATCAAAGCCTGCTCCAGCTCCAGAATTTCCCGCTCAATGTTGTCAAACGCCGTTTCATCCTCCCGCGTCTGCCGCTCAAAAAACTGGAATACCAGACGGTTCAGCGTGACCTTTTCCCCTAACGTTTCCAGACCTTCCAAAAGCATTTCCTCTACCTCTTCGGTTTTCGATGTAGCAAAAAACGCCCTTCCCTTTTCCATGTACAGAATCACACTGCCGCGGCTCAAAAGCACGTCTTCAAAATCCTGCATCTCCAAACTGACACAGTCGTAATTTTCAAAAGAATCATATCTTGCGTAACCAAACCGCCGCGCCTCCTCCAGTGCCTCCGCGTCAATATTCCATTTCTTCGCATAGTTTTCCGCTTCTTCATAAGAAAACAGCGCCAAAAGCTCTTCCCCTTCCGCTGGAATCCCCTTCCAATCTGCCGTTTCTCTGCGGCATTCCCCGTCTTTTATCAATAAATACATACCGTCCGCCCTCCCGTTTCCAGTATTTCCAAAACCATAGATTCTATTATAAAATACATTTACATGCAGCATATAGAAAAACGGCGGAATCTTTATCCCGCCGTTTTGCAAATCTGTTTTCTTATCTGAATTTTACTGCCGTACCATAAACCATGACTTCAGATGCACCCTGCATAATCGCGCTTGTCGTATAACGCACATTTACCACAGCATCAGCGCCCATTTTTTCCGCATTTTCCACCATGCGTTTCTCCGCGATGCTTCTGGCTTCTTCCATCATTTCTGTGTAGCCCCTCAGTTCGCCGCCAACAAGAGTCTTGAAGCCTGCCCCGATATCTTTGCCAATATGCTTGGACTGAATTGTAGCACCTCCCACAATTCCAAGCATTTCCAGCGTTTTCCCCTCAATATAATCTGTGTTTACAAGAATCATATGTATCCCGCCTTCCCAATTTAATTATTGTTATATTATAACGCATTTCACCGTTCCTGTCAATTATCCCAGCCTCACAACGTCCTCAATCGCCAGAGAGCAGACCGTTCCCCTTGCTTCTGTTTTCAGCCCATGCGCTTTATTGATGGCCTCCATAATTTCCTTACGCTGTTCCGAAGGGGAAAGTATTGCGATGATTTCCTTTTCCTGCTGAAGCGTAATGCCGTAAAACTCCTCCGCACTTTCGCTGCCCGCCCATCTTGCGTGGATAATCGTACCGCCGCGTGCGCCTGCTTTTCTTGCCGTATCCATCACTTCTTCCGTAAAGCCCTGGTTTACCGTAACTAAAATCATGCTGCTTGTTTTGCCTTCCTCCATCATCGTATCCTCCCTTCCCTGTTCATTTTTCACAGGGGCCAGTACCGCCAGCGCAGTCACATGTGCCATTGCCGTCAGCTTCATATCAAAGACAATGCCTTTTGCCCGCAGACTTCCCCGTAAATCATGGTTTAAGTCCCGCATCAGCTGGTTTGCCAGCGTACCCTTGCCAATGCTGAAAACTACGTCTTTTTCCAGACTGTCCAGTCCCAGCAAATCCATAATTTCAGAGGTCGCCGTACCTTTTCCGCCGCACTGCATATGGTGGAGCACATTCTGCTGCGTAAACAGGCGGATTAAATCCTTGCCCTGCCCCCGTTCCACAATGGAAACAATCAGCTTCATAGGTTCCATTTCCAATGTTTTCATACTCTCACCCCGTTTCAGTCAAAATACAGTATATCGTCTTCCAGCTGGTGCAGCTGGATTTCGATGTAACGGCGTTTCGCTTTCTCTTTCAGGCTGCTGAACAGGCCCATCATCTGTATCGTTATCAGCGGCGTCATCGCAACCATTGCTACAATGCCAAATGCGTCCGTCATGATATTTCCTCCAAGTGTTTCACACGCCCCCATTGCAAAGGGCAGAAGGAATGTGGCAGTCATTGGACCGGAAGCCACACCGCCGCTGTCGAACGCAATACCCGTAAAAATATGTGGTACAAAAAAGGTCAGCGTAAGCGCAGCTGCATAACCGGGAATCAGGAACCAAAATATTGAAATCCCTGTCAAAATGCGCAGCATGGCAATGCCAACAGAAATGCAGACGCCGATGGAAAGGCAGTGTCCCATCATTTTCTGCGTGACGGAGCCGTTTGAAATTTCCTCTACCTGCTTATTCAACACATGAATGGCGGGCTCTGCTGCCACAATAAAATAACCAATCACCATACCGACCGGCACCAGCAGCCATGCGTACCTGCTTTCGGCAATGCCCGAGCCAATGATCTGCCCGGCAGGCATGAAACCGACATTCACGCCGCAGAGGAACAGTGTTAACCCAATATATGTAAAAACAAAACCGCTGGCAATCTTCATAAGCTGATGCCTCTTAAAACGGCGGCTCATCAGCTGAAACAGCGCGAACACAACAACAATTGGCAGGAATGCCGTTGCCACTTCCTCTGCATATTCCGGCAGAGCATGGAAAAACAATACCGCCGCGTCCTTTGTAGTCCGTACCTCCTGCACAGCCGTCGAGGTATATAGAGCGGAATCCGGCTCATAAAATATCCCTAAAAGTAATACAGAAAGCACAGGTCCGATACTGCAAAGCGAAATCAGACCAAAGCTGTCCTCACGCGAATGTTTATCGCTTCGCAGCGTGGACATACCAATACCCATTGCCATAATAAACGGCACTGTAATCGGACCTGTTGTCACACCGCCGCTGTCAAAAGAAACCGGCACAAAATCCGCCGGTGCGAAAAACGCCAGCAGAAATATGAGCGGGTAAAAAAACAAAAGCATTTTTGCCAGAGGGATATGGAAAAAAATACGAAGCTGCGCAATCACCAGAAACGCCCCCACTCCGGCAGCTACCGCGAATGTCAGCACGCGGTTCGGGATAGCCGGAACCTGTTCCGCCAAAACCTGAAGGTCCGGCTCCGCTATCGTAATCAAAAGCCCCAGCACGAAGCAGACCGCCAGCGGAACAATCATTTTTTTCGCCTTGCTCATCTGCACGCCCACGCCTTCGCCCATAGGCATCATGGACATATCCACCCCAAGCGTAAAAAAGCCCATTCCAATAATCAGGAGCATCGCGCCGAACAAAAACAGCACCAGCGTGCCGGAAGACAGCGGCGTAACCGTAACGCTCAAAAGCAGTACGATGGCTGTCAGCGGAAGGACAGACGCAAGTGATTCAAATACTTTCTCCTTAAACGCTAAATTCTGCAAATATCATTCCTCCTTTTCCTGCCTTCACAAATATGCCTTTTTCGTATCACTCCATAGGTTTAAGAAACTGTGTATGTGGAAATTATTTTTATAGAAGCGTTTTTTGAACAGCGGCTTTTGGGAAGGCAGCAGACGGGCGGTTTCCCCATACTACCCTGAAAATATGTATCCAATCGGAAAAGTGCTCTCCGGATTCTTTCCAGCTTTTCCAGAATATAGCTGCGAAAGTTTGTATACGATATTTATTCTAACATTTTTAT
>CAMQRG010000182.1 GCA_947036475.1 uncultured Clostridia bacterium | reverse complement strand
GATAGCGTAGCGTCTCGTGGGCTCGGAGATGTGTATAAGAGACAGGCTACATTGTCAAGCTCATCATCCGATAACTCGCCCGTCTTGTGAAGCTTTTTAAAATAAAACTCTGCCTCCTTCTCGTCCATCGGATAACCATTTTCCTTTGCGAGAGCCATAAGCTCTTCGATAGAGTTTGCCTGTTTTGCCTTTGCAATAAGGTCTTCGTCAAATTTTTTCTGTGTTGCCTTTGCAATAAGGTCTTTTTTTTCCATAGCGCTTTCCTCCTAATATTAAGTTACCTTTACATTTTGTTACAGATTACAGTATAAAAACTGATAATCACAGACGTAATTCGCGCCTTTGTTCTTTTATACGAATCAAAACCGCCAAGAGCCAATAATTTTTTAAAAAATTTTCAGGCCCTCAATTCTGCGGTATCGTCAACCCTTTGCCTGGCCACCAGTTCTGCGAAAAAACCTCCCCTTTGTATCAACTCGCCATATGTCCCGTCTTCGATAATCTTTCCCTTATCAAGCACCAGGATCCTGTCGCACTGTTTGATGGTAGAGAGCCTGTGCGCGATAACAATCCTCGTGCATTTCAGACTGTCCAGCGATTCCGAGACCGTTTTCTGCGTGAGATTATCAAGGGCTGAAGTCGCCTCGTCAAACATCAGTACTTTCGGTTTCGGTGCGATAGCACGGGCAATCATCAGCCGCTGCCGCTGCCCGCCCGAAATTCCGCCGCTGCCCTCGGAAATCATTGTGTGCATCCCCATCGGCATACGGCGAATATCCTCTGCAATGCCTGACAATTCGGCGGCATGCCAGGCATCATCCATAGTAAGCCACGGTGCAGATATGATAATATTCGAGAAAATATCTCCCGTAAACAGCTTGCCATTTTGCATTACCACGCCGATCTTGCGCCTTAAAGACTTTAAGTCCACCGCCGCAATATCCTTGCCATCAACGTAAACGGCGCCCTTCTGCGGCGACTCAAAGCCCAGCATAAGCCGCAAAAGCGTGGACTTCCCGCACCCGGTTGCGCCCACGACCGCCACATACTGACCCGGACGGATTTTCAGCGACAGATCGTCAATCACAAGGGGCATATTTTCGTTGTAACGGAAGGAAACGTTATTCAGCTCAATGCTGCCCGAAAGCCGCGTAATCATCTGCTTTCCCTCGGAAATTTCGGGAACTGCCTTCAAAATCGGCTCTACCATATCCATAATCGGCTTAATCTGCGCCACAGTCAACGCGATTCCCGCAAGCGAGATAAATGCCCCGGAAACCATTCCGTAAGCGGTATTGAATGCATAGTAGTCCGCTACGGACACTCCTGACGATACTGCAATCCAATACATCATAAGCGTTCCTGCAAGCGAGATGGCGCTTGAAATAACACTGTTTATTTTCAGGAACATCGGAGGGTTGTAGGCAAGCCGCGCTTCTTCGGCATAAAGGTTTCCCCACCGTGCGAACGCACGCATTTCCGCTCCCGAAAGCTTAATCTTCTGCACGCCCGATATCAGTGCATAGGACATTCCGCTCTCTTTTGAGGACAGCTCCATCTTTTTTTTGCTGACCTTCATCTGTACCAATGCCGATATCACTGTAAACGCCACTGTAGCAAGCATTATGAAAAGCGACGGTATCACCAGCGCGGGCGCATACACAAAGATCTGCGATATGTATACAAGTGAAAATACAGACGTAAGCCCTGTCGTCAGCGCTACAGACACCAGCATCCCGCACAGCGAATTGCCGCACTGCGCCCGCGCGGACAATTCTCCTGAACTGTAATTCTTGAAAAACCCTGCGGGCAGCGACATTAAACGGGACATGATTGCAGCCTGAACCGAAATACTCATTTTGGTGTTTATCCGGGCTATAATCAGCGACTTCACGCCGTTTATCAGCTGGGAGCTGAATGTCACGCAAATCATAAACACCGTAATCGCAAGCAAAATCTGTGTGCTGCCGTCCTCGATAACACGTGAAAACAACAGGTTATTAAGCTTCGGCGATAACATTCCAATCAACGCCACCGCCAGCGCTGACGCGCCTGCCATCACAAAATCAGCGGGGGAAAGCGTTTCCAGAATATACCGCATCAAATCCGAAATTCCAAGCGCTTTCAGCGGCAGCGGCTTGTAAAAAGCTATCGCTTCTTCCTCGAAAAGCTCCTGGTTTTTGCCGTTTATTTTCACATGTTTTCCTGTTTCCATATCCCTGTAACGATAACCTGAAAATCCCGCGGGGATAAGCGCCACAACCATCCCATCACTTTTACGGATTCCCAGCATTGCTCCGGTTGCATCTTTGTACCAGCCTTTTGAGAGCGTTACCGTGCGGCGCATGATTCCATGGGGGCGAAGCAAGTATTCAAGCTGTTCATTTCTGTCCGTGATATTGTCGGGAATTTCTTTCGTATTTATATGATAAAATCTTAATATCTCGTCAAAGGCGTTTTTCATCTGCTGCCGCTCGTCATTCAGCGCGGATGAAAGACGGCTGCCCATCACTGCGCCGGCAATGTTGATAAAGGCATCTGCAAAAACATCCTGATCGCTTTGTTTACGCTGTTTTATTTGTTCGTCAAACCATCCCATTCTCCTATTTTCACCACCTTTATTCGTTTGTTACAAGCTGTGTGTAAACGCCGCCTCTGGCGTACAGCTCATCATGTGTCCCGCGCTCTACAACTTCCCCGTTGTCAAGCACGATAATTTCATCGCAGTCGCGTATGGTCGATAACCTATGGGCCACAACAATACAGGTAATCCCACGGTCTTTTATGGACCTTACAACCTCAAATTCCGTTTTTGCATCCAGCGCAGAAGTGGCCTCGTCAAGAATGATGATGGTCGGATCTTGGGCTAACACACGGGCAATCTCCATTCGCTGCCGCTGGCCGCCTGAAAAGTCCTTGCCACCCTCGGTGATTTTGTAACTGTAGCCGCCGTCACGCTGCATAATATCCTCATGGAGCTGCGCGTCCCGCGCAGCCATGATTACCTCAAAATCTTCTATCGAACTATCCCACATTTTGATATTGTTTGCAATTGTATCCTCAAACAAAATAATATCCTGATCGACTACCGCCAACGATCCGGTAAAAACACTTCTGTCAATTTTTTCTATGGGCTTTCCATCAAATAATATTTCGCCTTCCCAGGGCTGGTAAAGCCCCGAAATCAGCTTTGACAGCGTGGATTTTCCGCAGCCTGATGTGCCGACAAACGCCACGCGGCTGCCGGTTTTGAGCGTTAAATTAAAGTCCCTGATCAGAGGTTTTGCAAGGCGCGAATAGCCGAACGTTACGTTTTTAAGTTCCACGCTGCCCGATAATTTGCTGTACTCCGCATCCTCTAAAATCCCCTCTCTGCTGCAATTCACATCCGTCGGGTATTCCATCACATCTTCAACGCGCTCCATCTGCGTGCGCATTTCCTGGAGCGTCTGCCCCGCCGAAATCAACGTCTGCGCGGGCGCGGTAAAAGAACCTAAAAAGCCCTGAAAAGCCATGATCATGCCCGCTGTAAACTTTCCATTTATTGTAAAATAAACTCCGAGTATCAGCACGGCGATATTCGCCAGTGACGACACAAGCTCAGGAATCATGCCAAGATACTGATTTAGGCGTTCAAAACGCACCTGCTGGGTATTTACGCTCGCCTGATAGCCCGCCCATTTCTCGAAAAATCCATTCTCTGCGCCGCTGGCCTTGATTGTTTCGACCATTTCAATCCCCGTCACGGTAGCTCCAGCGAGTTTTCCCGCGTCGCGCATCTGTACCCGGGTAATGTTCATGCGCTTATTGGAAATAATCCTTGAGACCACAAAATTGATTACGATAGAAGCCACCCCCACCAGCGTGAGAATCAGGCTGTAGCGAAGCATCACAACAAAATAAATCACCAGCATGGCCGTGTTTAACGCCAACGGCGCAAAAGTCTCTGCCAATGACTGTGCAACTGAAGCGTTCATTCGCTGCCTCTGCTGAATATCCCCCGCCATGCGCTGGGAGAAAAATTCCATCGGCATACGAAGAACTTTCCACATATAAGCA
>CAMQRG010000181.1 GCA_947036475.1 uncultured Clostridia bacterium | reverse complement strand
ATAGCGTAGCGTCTCGTGGGCTCGGAGATGTGTATAAGAGACAGCATCAATATAATCTGACGTTCTTTCTCCTCTAATGTTCCCATCGCTTCTTTCAGCGAAAGCCGGTCCAGCATTTTTTCATTCTCCGTTGTATCTGAAAGCTTGTCTATCAGCCGCAGGGGAGTTTCCTCCCCGCCGCCTGCCGCCGCATACAGGCTTTCTACTTCCCGACCTGCCTCCAACGCAAGAACCACTTCTTCCGGCTCCACCTCCAAAGCCTCCGCCAGCTCCTGCATCGTCATCTCGCGGTTTTCTTCCAGCATTGCTTTCTCCTGCAAGCGTTTTGCCCGAAATGCAAGCTCCTTCAAACTTCGGCTGACCTTCACCGCTCCATCGTCCCGCAGAAAACGCCGAATCTCCCCCATCACCATCGGTACAGCGTATGTCGAAAATTTTACGTCAAAAGTAAAATCGAATTTTTCAATGCATTTCAACAGCCCAATCGCGCCGATCTGGTACAAGTCTTCCTGCTCTGCACCGCGCCCCTTAAACCGACGCACAACGCTCCATATCAAACCCGAATTTTCCCGCAGCAGAGTATCTTTCGCCTCCTGGTCGCCCTGCTGCGCCTTTTGAATGAGTGTAAATGTATGCTCCATTCCGCTCACCTCATTCTACGGAGAGTGTTTTTTCCATATAGACCCGTGTGCCTTCGCCCACTACGCTCTCCACCCGCATATTTTCCATAAAGGTTTCCATAATCGTAAATCCCATGCCGGAACGTTCCAGTTCCGGCTTGGAGGTATACAGCGGTTCTCGCGCCTGTGCAACGTCCTCAATGCCGCGTCCCTGATCTGCCACCTCTATGTAAACCTTCCGTTCCTGATACGCGCAGTAAAGCTCTACCATACCCTCCCGCCGTTCGTAGCCATGGATAATGGCATTTGTTACCGCTTCCGATACAGCGGTCTTGATATCAGTGATTTCCGAAACCGTAGGATCCAGCTGTGAAAAAAAGCCTGCCGCAAACAGCCGCGCAAAGCTCTCATTTTCCGATACTGCCGTAAAAAACACCCTTGCTTCGTTCTCTGGTCTCATTCCGCCTCCCTCCCTTCCACATAGGCAAGTGCGGCCTTCAGCTCATCATAATCCGGCAGCAGCCGTCCCAGACCGGAAAGGGCGATAATGTCCGCAACCTTCGGGGACGCGCAGGCAATGGCAACACGCCCTCCCAGACTTTGTATCTGTTTGTAGCGCCCAATCATCATGCCGATTCCGGAGCTGTCCATAAAGGTTACCTCCCGAAAACAGAAAATAATATTCTTTCCGCTGATTTGTTCCAGAGCCCTGTCAATCTTCAGCCGGAGTTCGCCTGAAGTATGATGGTCAATCTCTCCTGAAATATGGGCAATCAGCGTCTGATTCCTTTTTGTAAAACGCAGTTCCATCTCGTTTCCTCCTTCCAATCACGCTAATAACACTATACCTGATTTTAGAACCGTTCTACGTTTTTTCCGCCGCAAGTTGCGGCATGATGTGCCACGTCCTGAAAAAAAAGGACAGAATTATTCCCGTTCAGACACGCACAGACAACGGCGGCGCATCATAGAATGGATAAAAACCTGAAAACCTTGAGGGGTTTGCCCTCAAACTCCCACAAGCCCTTACAGGGTGCGGGACAGCGTCCCGCGGTTTTTCCACAGGAGGTGCGTCTGTGTTCCCTTTTCTTATCGCTATCCCGCTTCTGACGGCGTTTTCCTCGTCCGGCTCCTTCCCCAAGCCCCTTTCGCGGGAGGAGGAGCAACGCTGCCTGCAACAGTTTTTGACCGGTACAGAGGAAGAACGTGAAGCCGCAAAGCGGGAACTGATACTGCATAACCTCAGGCTGGTAGCGCATATCGCCAAAAAATACGCCAGCCCGCAAAGGGATCAGGAAGAATTGATCTCCATCGGCATCGTTGGGCTGATCAAGGCAATCCTTTCCTATAACGCAGAAAAAAGCATCCGTCTGGCAACCTATGCCTCCCGATGCATAGAAAATGAAATTCTGATGTCGCTGCGGTATACAAAGAAATTTCAGAATGACGTTTCGCTTCATGAACCAATCGGCACAGACCGCGACGGGAACGAACTTGTCATGCTGGATGTCATCAATGTCGAACTGCCGGATTTCGCCGACCAGCTGGATTTTTCCATTCAATCGCAGAAAATGCTGCGTGCTGTCCGCGAACGGCTGACCCCAAGGGAGCGGCTCGTCATCTGTCTGCGGTACGGCCTATGGAACCAAGATGTGCTGACCCAGCAGGAAATCGCCGGAAAACTTGGCATATCGCGCTCCTATGTTTCACGCATAGAAAAAAAAGCGTTGAAAAAACTCAACGCCGCTTTAGAGGAATAAACAGGGCTCTGCCCTGCTACATAGCTTTTTTCCCAAAAGAAAAAAGCAGGCTTTTTCACCCGCTTTGTATCTTATCCATATTTCTTATCTCGTGATTATCCTTTTTCCAGAAAATGATTCCCTTCCGCAATCATGCGCAGCATGTTCTTGAGCATCGCGGTTTCCTCCGCAGAAAAGCATTTCAAGACTTCCTCATTCACCTCATCTATGATTTTAGAAATCGGCTCCTGTAAGCTTTTTCCCTTTTCCGTTGGAATTACGCGTACCTCACGCCTGTCCTCCCGATTTGTCACCCTGTCAATCAGACCTTTTTTCTGCATCCTGTCCAATACACCCGAAATGGTCGAAGTTTCCAGACAAAGTATTTCCGAAATCTGTTTTGGCGTGGCAAATTCCCTCTGCCAAAGGCAGCTTAAAATACCATACTGCGATGGCGTAATGTCATAAGGCACAAGCTTTGTATTCAGATATTGAAAAACCGTATGCTGCGAAGTCGTCAGCAGGTAGTTGATACATTGTGTCAGTTCCATAGCTTCTTCCCTTTTCTTTTTACTGCCCCTGAGATTCTTCCAAAGGCGTTTCTTTGCGCAGCATATCAAATTTTTTCACCGGACGCTCAAAACGTACCCGCAGAATCTCCTGCGGATGCGGTGCGGAATCGACCTTTTCGCCCGCTTCGTTCAAAATCTCTGTGACCTTTACAGCGAAGGAATCGCCTTTTGCCGGCATAACTTCAATCTCGTCCCCAACAGAAAATTTATTTCTCTGTTCCACAACAGCAAGCCCCGTTTTTTCGTCCCAGTCCTCCTGCACCATGCCGATGAAATCATATTCGCGGATATAGGAATTGTTGGTGTAGACCTGCTGGCTGCCGTCCGGCCTGCCATAGTAAAACGCCGTTGTATACGCCCTGTGGCTCGCCTTGGAAACCTCCTCCAAATAATATGGCACACGTTCCTGATAGCGTTCCGGGTCGTCGTAAAAATCGTCTATCGCCTGACGGTACGCCTTTACCACCGTCCCCACATAAAACGGCGTTTTCATGCGCCCCTCGATTTTCAGGCTGTATACGCCTGCTTCTGCCAAATCGGGGATATGCTCAATCATACAGAGGTCTTTGGAATTATAGATATACGTCCCGCGTTCGTCCTCCTCGATTGCCATATATTCCCCCGGCCTTGTTTCCTCCACCAGATGATATTTCCAGCGGCAGGGATGGGCACACGCTCCGCGGTTCGCGTCCCTGCCGCTGAGGTAGTTGCTCAACAAACAGCGTCCGGAATAGGAAATACACATTGCACCATGCACAAAAGCCTCGATTTCCATATCCGAAGGGATTTTGTCACGCATCGTGCGGATTTCGCCCAGAGAAAGCTCCCGCGCCACAACAACGCGTTTCGCACCCAAGCCGTACCACGCCCGCGCACTTTGGTAGTTGGTATTGTTCGCCTGCGTGGAAACGTGCAGTTCCATATTCGGCACAGCCTCCCGCGCAACAGAAAACACGCCCAAATCTGAAATAATCAGCGCATCAGCACCCATGCGTTCCACTGTCTGAAAGTACTCTGCCATGCCTTCAAAATCGGCATTATGCGCAAAAATATTCGCAGTGATATAAACCTTCACACCATGCGCATGGGTCTGGAGGACAAAATAAAAATATTGGAGGGCGATGCGGCAGATATC
>CAMQRG010000180.1 GCA_947036475.1 uncultured Clostridia bacterium | reverse complement strand
TTTTTACTTACCCCCAGTATAACTGGGGGTTTTGTCTTGCCTATTCGGCGCACAACAAAACAGCGGCAGCCCTTTCAGGGCTGCCGCCTTTCCCGCATATTTTAACCATTCTGACGCGGATACACCATGTTTTCCGGCTTCAGGCAGGAAAGCACTTCATCTACAAATTTCCGACATTCTATTTTTGTAATACCAAGATTATGGTCCAGATAATTGCCGCACATTGCCGGCTTTGCTGCGGGAATTTCGCCTTCAAATGCTGCCATATATTCATAGCTTTCCCGAATGACCTCCGCCACGTCCTGCGGCTCCAAATCCCCCTTGAAAATCACATACATACCAGTGCGGCAGCCCATTGGACCAACGTAAATCGTTTTTTCCGCCCAGACAGGATGTTCCCGCAGATAAACTGCCATTAAATGCTCAATCGTATGCATAACGGAAGTATCCAGAACCATTTCGCGGTTCGGCTCCTTCATGCGCACGTCAAACGTCGTCGCAACACCATTGCCCACCGTATCTTTTCTGGAAACATAAATTCCACGCAGCAGGCGTTCATGGTCAATCCCAAAACTTGTCACATCCATATTTTTCAGTCCTTTCTCCATGTCAGTCCAAACAACTGTTTTTCTATGGAACATTTTACCCTGTTCCCGGAAAGAATGCAAGAGCGGAATTTTCCGGCGGGAAAGGCTTGCGGTTTATCAAAAAGTTTATTATAATGGTACGAAAACAGATACATACATCACGCAGCAGATACATCACAAAAGAAAGAGGGTATTGATATGAGCAGACAGCTGACAAGAGAGGAAGCATGGGAACTTTTGCAGGAATACAACAAAGAGCCATTCCATCTGCGCCATGGCGAAACGGTTGAAGGTGCGATGCGTTATTTTGCACGCGAACTGGGTTACGGCGATGAGGAAGAATTTTGGGGCAACGTTGGGCTGCTGCATGATTTGGATTTTGAGCTTTATCCCGAGGAACACTGTATAAAGGTGCAGGAAATCATGAAGGAAAAGGATTTGGACGAACGCCTGATTCATGCTGTTGCCAGCCATGGATATGGTCTTGTCTGCGATATAGAGCCTGAGCATGAAATGGAAAAAGTGCTTTTCGCTGTAGATGAGCTGACAGGGTTGATTGGCGCAGCGGCACTAATGCGCCCTTCCAAAAGTATTCGTGACATGGAAGTAAAATCCTTAAAGAAAAAATTTAAGGATAAACGCTTCGCTGCCGGCTGCAACCGCGATGTGATTCTGTCCGGCGCGGAACGGCTCGGCTGGGATCTGGATACGCTCCTGGACCGCACATTGGAAGCGATGAAATCCGACGAAAGAAACGATTAAGCAGTATATTTCAGGGGGAGATAAAACTCCCCTTTTCTTTTCAGAAAGGAGCCGAACTATCCTATGGCAGAAACAAAAAAATCCACAGCAAAACCCGCAAAAAAAACTGCCTCCAGGTCTGCCGCAAAAAAATCCGGTGCAGCCGCCAAAAAGCTGACGGTTTCCCTTGACGCAGAAACGATAGCAGTATTTCAGGAATATATTGACGAATTTGGTTACAGCAAAGACGAATTTGTTAAAAAAGCAATCATGGAAAAAATCAGCAGGGATAAAATCAGTTCCATGATTGACACAATGGTGCGACTTTAATTCGATTATTGTTTGACTCATTTGCATCTGATTTGACGAAATCCATTCCCTTTCCCGCAAAAAAAGCATACCTTCTGTATGCCTTTGCCAAAACCCTGTTCATAAGGGCATTTGTTTTCCGAAACCAGACCTTTTTTCCTCTCTTTCTAGTAATACTATACCACAAAATCGACAAAAATTCAAGACTGGTAATGCTGCCCGCCGAGTGATATACTCTAAATCCAATGATTGTACGGAAACCTATCAGTATGGAAAGGGGCGCATATGCATGGATTGGATGCTTGCTTATCAGCGGCAGGAAATGCTGGCAAAAACGCTGGAAACAAATGAGAAATCAGAGCGTTTCGGGCTAGTCCTCACCAGACAGGACGCGGAACTGCTTTTGCAGGAACGGAGCAATGCCCTGCGGGAGCAGAAACGCGTAGAGTTTGGCGGGGGTATACTGCCGAAGCTCATTGACACATTTTGTGATTCTGATTTTATCTGTCAGTCAGACTATGTAGAAACACTTGTCCGTTTACAGGAAATCTTCTACCTGTACAAAAACGAAGTGCAGGACAATCTTACTGACGATGAACTCCTGCATCTTATGAAAGAACAGTTTGAATTTCTCTGCTTTGGAGATCTGGACTATTTGGAGGGAACGTGCCTCAGCAATTTCGCACAGGCAGTGCGCGCCGGTTACCGCGGCTATCTTGCCTCAGAGGGGCGCGGAGAATGTTCCCGCTTTGACGAAGTTCAGCGGTGGGATTATGAACTGTACCGGGAGACATTAAAAGAGCTTTGCTGGAGGTGAGCGCAATGGAATACACGATGGAAGAATTATTCCCCATACTGGGTCAGCTGGCGGAAAAATACACCGCCTTTGAAAGTACCTCTATCCCCTGCGAAACAGCTGAACAGCTGATGGAGGCTGTTTTATACTGTATCCATGAAGCGGAACAGGTGCGGAAGGATACACTTGTTCCGGCAGAAGGTCTTTCCGCGCGGCAGGCTTACGCACTCGGCGCGGCGGCTGTGGAAGAAAAGACGCGGGCGGCACTGGCATTATACCATGAAACCCTGCAATCCTTCGACAGCTATGGAAACCGCTGTCTTTACGATACTTTTCAACAAGGACTGCCGGAATTTTTCAAATGGTATGACCCCAAATTTGCGCCACAGGAAACCATACTGACACTGGATTACCCTCTCCTGTCCGGCCTTTCCGGACAGATAGGGATAGACCGGATTTACAGCTTCATAGAATGTATCCGTCTGGAACAGGTATTTTTGAACGGATTTCCAGAGGGAACTGTCAAAGGCATACTCTCCCGTTACAACAGACAGTACGGGAGTCTGGTGGAAAACGTCTGCGAAATCGTCCTGACCACACTTGCAGGTCATCTGCTTGCAGGAAAGCCTCTTTCCGAACAGGAATTTGTCCACGAGGACTTTCTGCGGATTCGCGGCACATTTGCAAATACAGGGCTGCCGCAAACAGCGCAGCAATTAAAAAACGCCGTTGCGGCGTTTATACAGGAATATTACGACGATTCTGCGGAGCTGGCAGCGTACCTTTCCAACGCATTGGAAAATATTGCATTCCGCCTGAAAAATGCAGCGGAAAGCGGCACACTGTCCAGTCTCCTTTAATCCCTGCCTTTACCTGACAAGGGTATATTCAGCGGAATACCGCAGTATCCGGTTCGGAAGGCTTCGCGCCGCCCGCATGGATAATTGCGTCTGTAAGGCGCGCAAATTCCGGCAGGCCCAGCGTTTCGCCGCGGATACGCTCGTCCCAGCCCAGACCGCGCAAAAGCTCCGTCAGCTCCTCTTTGGAAAGCCCCAAATTGCCCTGATTGGACAGACTGTTAAGCAGGGTTTTTCGCCGCTGTCCGAACGCGCATTTGACGATATGGAAAAACAAATCCTCATTCTGCGTTTTTACCCGCCGCTCCGGCAGGACACGCAGCATAATAACTGCCGAAGCCACCTTCGGGCGCGGCATGAAGCAGGACGGCGGCACAACCATCGCGATTTCCGCGTCACAGTAATACTGTACCGCAACGGAAAGCGCACCGTAATCCTTTGTGCCGGGTATTGCCTGCATTCGTCCGGCAACCTCTTTCTGCACCATAACGGTCAGGCTGGTGACAGGATAATGCTTTTCCAGCAGTTCCATCAGTATCGGCGTTGTGATATAATACGGCAGGTTCGCAACAACTTTAATCGGCCTGCCGTCGTTTTTTTCTCGAATTAAAGTATCCAGATTTGTTTTCAAAATATCCTGATTCAAAATCTCGATATTGTCATATCCGTCCAGCGTCTGCCCCAGTATGGGAATCAGTGCGGAATCAATCTCCACCGCCAGAACCCTGCGGGCGTTTTCCGCCAGCACCTGTGTCAGAGAGCCTGTCTCTTATACACATCTGACGCTGCCGACGACTCCTTACGTGTAG
>CAMQRG010000179.1 GCA_947036475.1 uncultured Clostridia bacterium | reverse complement strand
CACGTAAGGAGTCGTCGGCAGCGTCAGATGTGTATAAGAGACAGGCCTATGATGAGGGGCAGAGTAACACCATTTGTAATATTCCAGAGCCATTCGACTTCCCATCTCAGCTGGCCGAGAAATAACATCGCAGCAAATGCCAGAAGGAAAACCGCGGCGCAGGTAAGGCGTATCTGACGTTTCTTTTCGGCTGCCTCCGAAGATGCGGGTATTTGGGTCTGCGGGCCTGGGGCGGCGGTTTCGGGCAGGATTTCTGCTTCGCAGGGTTTCAGGAGATAATCCGTTGTTACGCCGAAAAGATCGGCAAGAGCGACGATTTTATCAGGCTCGGGCATTGCCTGCCCTGCTTCCCATTTGGATATGGACTGCCTGGAAACGTCCAGCTGTTCGGCAAGCTGTTCCTGCGTGTAGTCTTTGTTTTTGCGCAGTGTGTATATTTTTTCTGAAAAATCCATATTTCATCCTCCTTTATACTTTTGCAATGGATTTTGATATGGAAAGAATACCATAAATGAGGGTGGATTTCCAGAAATCCAACTTTCCAATCTGCGCAACCAGAGGTTGCATAATGCGGAAAACATGGTATTTACTCTGCGCGGACAGCCAGTTTTTGCAGCAGAAGGAAAAGCTGTTTTCGTTCTTCCTGTGAAAGCGGGGAGAAAAAAGCCGAGAGATGTTCAGCGCGGGCGGTTTCTACTTCGTGTCTGCGTTCCCGTCCTGCTTCTGTCAGGGAAACCAACATGACCCGTTTATCCTTTTCGTCAGTGCTTCGGAGTATGAATCCATCGTTTTCCAGTTTTGCAAGCTGTTCCGAAAGGGACTGCGGACGAATGGTAAGATGGTTTGCCAATGCAGTCTGGCTTATAGGTTCCCATTCACCGATAAGCCGAAGGATACGCTCCCGCGCGAGCGGCGGGCGGCGGTCATGTGGGGAACGGGAATGTCGGCTGCGGAAAGGCGCAGCTCCTTCTGGAGGAAAATCCCTTTCCATATCCGGAAAAGAACCGTGCGGAGGCATCTGCCTTCTGGGGTCAAAGTCTGCCCGTGAAGCCGGAAAATGTTCCATGCCGCAGGGAGCGGCGGCAGGATTGCCGGATTCTCTCCGAATATGGGCATGGCGGAGGTTTTGCGTCAGGGAAAGAAGCAGCTTGCACAGGTTTTCATCTGAGTAAGTCATAATAACACAATCCTTTCTTATGTTGTTCTGAGAAACGAATGATAAGGCGCCTTATTATAAATTTTTTTATTTTTTCGGAACTTTTCAAAAATGCCTGCGTCTGAATGGGTGTAAGCACAAAATGAGAAAACAAAAAAAGATGATTATATTTTTTTAGGAGGAATTTTATTATGAAAAAGAATTTGACAAAAGCAATGGCACTGGGTATGGCGTTTGCAATGGTAGGAACAGCAACAGCATTTGCAGAGGAAATCTCCAAGGGGCTGCCCCTTGCGAACACAGTGGCAGCAGAGCAGACTGACGTGGAAAAGGAAGAGGAAGCGGTGCAGGAAGCGTACATCACACAGACTGGTAAGGTATCTGCTGTCAGCGAGGAAGATGAAAAGGGTCTTCGCGTGGTAACAATCGACAATGAGCAGGGTGGCCTGCGTTTTGTTCTGGACAGCATGACGCCTGTACTGAACAGAGAAAACAGCAGTCTTATTCAGGCCGGTGACTTGAAAGAAGGCATGGAAATTGCAGTAGTTTATGATGCAAACAGCCCGATGGGCCTGAGCATGCCGCCTTACCTGGGCAGTGTGACAGCAGTAGTTGCAAATACGGATAAAGGCTTTTTCGTGGTTGGCCATTTTGATGAAGAACTGACGGATATGAAAAACAGCCTGAAGCTGAACATTTCCGAGGAAACTTTTATCCTGAATACAATGGGTACGCGCCAGGTGATGACAGCGGAGGACGTTAAGGGTCAGGACGCGATTGTGTTCTATGATATTACGACAAGAAGCATTCCCGCGCAGACAAATCCTTCTCTTGTGATGGTGCTGGCAGCAGCGCCGGAGGAGACTGCGGTGGAACCGATGGGCGCACTGCCGGAAAAAGAAGAAGAGGCACCTCAGCTTGTCCCCCTGCGGAAAACAGCGGAAACAATTGGCTGGGAGGTAAAATGGCAGGGGAAAAACAAACCCGTGCTGATGGAAAAAGGCAGCATTTCTGTTGAAATCACAGCCGGCAAGGCGGAGTATGTTGTAGATGGTGACATGGTAAAACAGGCGCAGGTTGCTGCTGAACTGAAAGACGGCGTGCTGTTCGTATCGAACGAGGTCTTTGCGGAATAAAAGATGCCTCAGCGCTGAAACTGAAAACTGCATAAGAAGAAATGTCAAAAAACGCGCTCTTTCTGTCAGATTTTTACGAATTTGATAGAAAGAGCGCTTTTTGTGCGTGAAAAAAGGCAGACAGACCAGAGCAAAGAAACAGTTTATTATTGACAATTTCCAAAGAAATCAGTACCATAGAGGTAAGAAAGGAAACGGAAGCGGGGGAGTTTCCAAAAGAACAACTATATTTTGGAGGAAGCCATGACAAAAGACAAGGAACCGATTTTGCAGTATGAACGGTCAAAACAGGACGTCATGGACTATTTCGGCTGCGAAGGGGATTTTTTTGTGAAGCCTCAGCTTGAGCTGGAATGGGCCGTATGGCAGGATGAGGACTTTACGTTCCTTTGCTATTGGACGAAAGAGGGAAAGAAGATTGACGCGGTCGTGGTGAAAAAAGGCGGCGCACCTATGATTTATAAGGCGGAGGAGTACACGATGGTGGTCGCGATAGACTGTGTGAAAATCGGCTTTATTTTCTGCAACAGCAAGAACCAGACGAAATTTTAGGAAAGGAACGGCGGTCTGTGGAGGAAACAGAAAAAAGCGGCGCAGACAAGACTTCTAAAGCCTTTTTTTTTGCATAGACTGTTATACTGAAGGAAACAATGCCGGGAAGAAGGAAAAGTGCCGGCGGAGAAAAGGGGAGAAAAAGATGCAGATGGATGGACTGCCGGAAAACAATTCGGTAACGATCGCCGGAACGATCGTGGAGGGATGTGTTTTCAGCCATGAGGTATATGGAGAGGGCTTTTACAGATTCCGGATTTCTTCCGAGCGCCTCAGTGATAAAGAAGACATACTGCCGGTCACAGTATCGGAACGTCTGGTTGATAAGGACGCGCTTCAGATGGGCGTGCGGGTGGACATCAGCGGGCAGCTCCGGAGTTATAACAATTACAGCAACAGAAAAAATCACCTTGTTTTGACGATATTTGCGAGAGAACTGCGCATTTTGGAGGAAGGCGAGGAGAAAAATGAGAATCAGATCAGCCTGAATGGGTTTATCTGCAAGCCGCCCGTATACCGCAAGACGCCTTTTGGCAGGGAAATTTCGGATATTCTTATTGCGGTAAACAGGGCATATAACAAATCGGATTATATTCCCTGCATTGCATGGGGACGAAATGCCAGATATATGGCGGGGCTGGAAGTTGGCTCGAACGTCCGTGTCTGGGGACGTATTCAGAGCAGAGTTTATCAGAAGAAAATCGGCGAGGCAACGGAGGAGCGGACCGCTTTTGAAGTTTCCGTTTCCACAATAGAGGTGCAGGGACAGCAAAAGCCAGAGCGCGCGGAAAACGCGGCGGAACGCAAGGACTGGAACGTTGACCCGCCGGAGGCGGAAAAACAGGAGTGAATCAGTGTGAGAAAAGGAAAGATTATAGTTTATTACGGCGGCGGAAAAGGCAAGACCTGTGTTGCTGTGGGCAGAGGCCTGCGGGCAATCGGGGACGGGCTGCGTGTGGTGATGATTCAGTTTATGGATTATTACAACAGCAGGGAAATGGCGCTGCTGAAAAAGCTGGAACCGGATTTCAGAATTTTCCGCTTTGAAAAAGACCGCAGCGGCGAGGAGATTTGCAGCGCGGAAATTGATAGTTCCGTACGGAAGGAGATTTCGGGGGAAATCCGCAATGCGTTTAATTTCGCGAAAAAGATTGTGGATACCGGAGAATGCGAAATGCTGATGCTGGATGGCGTGCTGGAATGCGTGGAAAAGGAATATATCGAAGAAGCTGAGCTGGAGGAACTGCTGGAACGGCGGCCGGAGTATATGGATATCCTGATGACAGGGACGGTACTGCCGGAG
>CAMQRG010000178.1 GCA_947036475.1 uncultured Clostridia bacterium | reverse complement strand
GTCTCGTGGGCTCGGAGATGTGTATAAGAGACAGCCTGTATGCTGTCGCGTATCCAAACGCCGAGCTTGTATGCCTGGTCTGCTGCGCTGAACGCCGGTGATATCTCCACCTCCTTTTCTTTCCCACTTCGCTCCAGCCGCAGTGTTATACTCTGCCCGCCGCTGTTTTCCACCGTTTCCAGAAACGCCTCTTTGTTTTCCAGCGTTTTTCCATTTGCCTGCAAAATCAGGTCGCCGGTTTCCAGAACGCCTTTACATGGTTCGGATACCTCGTTATTCTCTCCGTCCACAAAGCCTGTGCCAAGCACGAGAAGCCCTTTGGTATCCATCGTCACGCCGAGCGTGCGCCCCACAGGCACAAGCTCTGTACGCGGCAGCACCTGTGCCTGAACGGTTTTGAGCGGCACTGTGTTGCATAAATAAAACGTAACCTCAGTGTTTCCTGCCTTTTTTGGCTCGGCGGTAATTGCCGTACCCAGTTCCAAGTGGAGCTGGTCTGCCAGCGGCTCGGTCGTTACACCCAGAACGCCGACGCTTTCTTCCGTTCTTGCGGAAACGGGCAGTCTGGTAGAAATTTCCAGTGTCTGTCCCTGCAAAAGTGTCAGTTTTTCCGGCAGAAGCCAGCCAAGGCTGACCCACGTCAGAATGGGAATAAGAACCGCAGCCACAGGGAAGAATGTTTTCAAAAGGCAGAAATTTTTTTCATTTTTCAAACGCATCTGCTACACTCCCGCCTGGTTCATTTTGGAGCAGAAATTAAAAACTTTTCCGCTCCGTATTTAATCTTGCCGAAGAAAAAAGGAGATATACAGCCCAAAAACACCATAAAAAAACAAACGGCGGCAGTTTCCGAAAAAATGCATGTGGGAATTTTTTTCGTGATGAAACGAATTTTCTATGTATTTTGACGAAAAAAACCCTCCGCCTGCGAAATTTTTGCAAAACGGAGGGGACAGACAGGAATTGCTTTCCGGCGGGATACTCAGCCGACGCAGTGCATTGTCCGCAAAAGTCCCTGCATTTGAGAAATTCCTGTTTCCTGCGATGTGATAATTGCTTCCAGTATAGGCTTTAATTCAGGGCAGACACTGTATTGCAGGGCGTTCCGAGCCATACGCACTGCACCTCTGTGGTGGGGGATCATTTCCCAGATAAAATCACAGTTTATCTGGTTCGTTGTTCGCACATTCCGCATTTCCTGAAACATTGTCTGCATTATCTGGCTGTTTCTTTGGCGGTAAAGCGTCAAATCACGCCTGGGATTGTTTCGTCCGGTACAGATGGTCTGTATTTTCCGCATGTTTTCAATGCTTTTAGTCTGCTCTGCGATGATTCCCTCTGCAAGCTCCTGTAACGGAATATTTGTTGTATATTTCAGGATATTATGCGACATCTCTATTGCTGCGCGATGATGCGGTATCATCTGCGTGATAAAATCGTAAGAAATGCTGTCCGTTTCCTCCGCGCCCGTCATACCTTCTGTCATTTCGTCCAGAATACAGTGGTAAACTGTCAGATAATCTTTTGTGACGTTGCTCAGTCTGTAACCTGTCTGCATCTTTTTCCCCCTCTTTTTCGGTTATGCTGTTTCTATTATATGAAGCGGCAGGGTAATGGGTGCGGCCGCGAAAATCCTCGGAGCTTGTTGACAATAACCACGCCATTCCTTTATAATGGAAACAGCTGGAAAAGGCAGCTAAAATGCCCGTATTTCAGGCTTTGTGATGCTTTTGGATGGGGCTGTTTCCGTCCATCTCCGCATGCTTTGTTCAAAGTGATTTTACAGGCACTTTCTGCCGCGCTAAAACAAAAGAAGGGGGAACCACATTGAAACGATTTCAAAAAAGCATTTCGGCATTTTTATGCTGTGTTATGACATGCTCTCTTTGTACGGCACTCCCGCCTGTCAAAGCAGAAGCCGCCGATGCGGCAAATGTTGTTGTGCAGCAAAAAGGCTCAATTGGGCTGACAGTTTGTTTTGATTTTCCGCAGACGAGGAAATCTGTGGAGGACAGCGATTTACAGCTGACGCTTTCGGGCGGCGGCAAACAGGGTGTAATTGACCTGAACAGCGGGAGTTTGTCCGGCGGGCTTTCCGGTCAAGTATCCGTATTGCAGAAAAATACGGAGGGTATGGAGCTGACAACGGAACAGCAGATTGGATATTTGGAAGCAGAGGTTTCAGGTCTGGAGCCCGGCAGCTATAAAATGACACTTTCTGGGAAAGGCTATGCTGATTTTTCGCAGAACGTCCAGCTGAGCGATTACTCCAGGCATATTATCGTCAGCACAGCTGGCGGGGCGTTTGCTCTGGGCGATGTGGACAGGAATGGCTCTGTCAATGAGAATGACCGCTCCATGATGGCGAAGCATATTGACGAGAAAAATGCGCCTGCTGCCTGTGATTTGAATGGCGATGGGGAAGTCGATTTGATTGACCTTGTGTATATCAGCCGTTCTTTGGGACTTTCTCCCGAAACACAGGTTTTGGAAACCGCTGCGATTGCCAGACTGGTGGTTGATACGAATGGGCTGAATATAGACGGCTCTTTGAATGATTTGTTTGCCGATAATGAAACGGCAGTCAAAATAACCCCTGTGTCTGCCGGAGCCATTTCCATTCCTATTGATTTGGGTAGCGGCGTGGAAATGACTGAAATTGATATTACAACACCAACTGTTGCAGGGGAAGTCCTTGCGGGTACGGTCGAACTGGAACTGGCAGACGGCACGAAAGAAACCATTGCATTTGACCAGACTCAGCCTGAGGGTGTTCATGCCATTGGGCGGGTTGCAGGGCAAAATGTAGTCACGATTCCTCTTGGCAGGAAAGTAGCAGTCAAAAAGGTTACGATTACGGTTACAAGAGTGGAGGGACAGAATGGTGCGAACCCGGAATTTGCCGTAGTCACGCAGATTGAATTCCTCAAGGAAATCGTGCCTGACGCACCATCTGATACCTCGCAGGTAAAGGGCGTGAAGGCTGTCCCCGGGGACAGCTCTGTGATGCTTTCGTGGAATTCCGTCCGCAATGTAACGGGCTATTCTGTGGCATATGGTACAGCACCCGATGCGCTGAAACAGACAAGCACCACCAAAACAAACAGCGTGACCATTGATGGTCTGGATAATATGAAGGAATACTATTTCCAGATAACGGCTACAAACGGTTCTTGGAAGGGCACACCATCTGAACTGGTCAGCGCGACGCCGCAGCCTATGAAGATACCCGGCGCGCCTTCCAATATCCGCGTGGAATCCGCCGACAGTGCATTGCGCGTCAGCTGGGGCAGCACGAAAGATGCAACAATGTATCAGGTATTTTATCGTACTGCCGGTCAATCCACGTTTACGCAGTTTGGCGGCAATCTGACGGCTACAAGTGCAGTGATTACTGGCCTGAAAAATGGTACGACTTATGAAGTCGCTGTAAAAGCGGGTAACAGCAAGGGCTTTGGTCCGTACTCTTCGACAGCCGCCGGTACGCCGAACCTTGAACTGCTTGAAATGCCTGAACTTCCCACGGAAGACCGGATTGACAACAGCCAGATTGAATCTGTTGTCATGGCGGATAAAAGCAATACCAACAGCAGCCTTTGCCCGAATTTCAATGTTGCAAAGGACTTGATTGATAACGATGCGGCTACTTATTGGATTGCGAAGAACTGGTCGCTTGACAGCACTTTTACGTTTACATTCAAATCGCCGCAGGATATGAACTACTTGCTGCTTGTGCCTTATCTGGATAAGGCTTACCGCAGCCGGATCAATACATACACCATCACTGCAAAGGACGAAAGCGGCAATACCATTCTTACCCTTGAGAAAAAAGCCGCTCCGAATATTACTGAGCGTAATTATCTCGTGCTTCCGTTCCCTGAAACAAAGGGGATAAAGAGCCTGAGTATTGCACTGGGCGAAAAAGAAGGCGGTCCGCGTGTCAGCATTTCGGAAATTGCATTCTACAAGAGCGATTCCATATCTGACAAGATTGCGGAACTGTTTACAGATGGCACTTTTACTGCTCTGAAAGATGGCGTAACTCCGGAACAGATCCAGACACTGATAGACCGTCTGAATTCTATGGCAGATTTCTATATGGACGTGGACCGTTTGCGAGATGAACTGACACTGGCGCAGAAGCTGCGTGAAGG
>CAMQRG010000177.1 GCA_947036475.1 uncultured Clostridia bacterium | reverse complement strand
CCGAGGTGGCTCTCAAGCTATAAAACGGTGGCTCCGAAGCGTTAGAATATTCACAGCTTCTTCGCGGTTAAGATTTCCACCCTGTTTTCCAATTCAATCCCTCCTGTCCGTCCGTTACATTGAAAATCCGCCATTCATGGCGGCATGGTCGACCTTTTCCCCGATCCTCGCCATTTCCCGCTTAATCTCACTCATCGCCTCTGAAATCTCGCGCATGGTGCAGGAAAAGGATTCGATGCTGTTCAGCAATGCCTGCTCCCGCCTTGCGGCTTCCTCCTTGAGGATACGCTCGCGCTTTTCCGATTCCTCGCGTATCAGTTCCTCGCGCCGCAGGTTTTCGGCAGCCAGGATATTTTCCCGCCGCTGGCACTCCGCTTCCTGCTTGCGCAGCTCTTCCTTGTGGCGTTCCTCCCTCTCCTCGCTCATGCGCAGGAAATCCTGATATAACTCCTCCTCTTTTTCCTGCTGTTTCTTACTTGCCAGAATATAGAAAACCGCCGCCCCTGCCATGAAAATCCCGGTTATTAAAGCATAGCCCATCCGCACACCTCCAATAAAAAATACTGGTAAAGATTACTCCTTACCAGTATCTTACAATAAAAACTCTGCCAAGTCCGTATGACAGTGTCAGAAGTTTCTGTCAAAAAGAGAAGTCTGCCCATCCAGAGGCTTTAACCTTTCCGCCTTCAAAAGCCCGCTCACCAACCGGTAAACCGTCCGTTCCGACACATCGTACTTCCTTGCCAACTGCCGGACGTTGCTACCGTTAAATTCCCGGATGATCGCGGCATATTTCTGGCTTTTCAGCAAGTCGTCAATTTTCGGGATATAGATTGCCGCGCCGCCGTAAGCCTCCGCAAGGCGGATCAGGTTTTCCACCCCTATGATCTCTGCGTACTCCCTGTGCTGCTCTTTCAGCTCCTCTATACGGATTTTTTCATTCCTGCCCACGCGGCGTCACCTCTCGTCCAACATCGTCTGAATGCCGTTTCAAGCCTGCCGGGCCTTTTTGCCCGCATGCGTGTCCTTCTCCATGATCGCTTTCAGCCCTTCTATCATCTTTCCTGCCTCCCGGACCGTTAGCCATCTTACAGCATACTTTTTATAGTTCCGCAGGGCAAATTCATCCAGCTTCTTCGTGTCGGCGTTGCCCTCCCTGTCCGTCCAGCCCAGCTCCTTTGCCAGCCCCAGCATATATTTCCACTGTCTGGGTGTGATGCCGCCTGCCGTAAAGCCGCCTGATGGGCCCAGCGCGTCTATCACACGCGCGGCCTCCTTCATCGTCAGGTCTTTCAGGCTCTCCCTGCCCGTCAGCTGGCAGACATAGGCGTGCAGCATTTCATCATCCAGTCCGCGCTCCCTTGCCAGCCCGTAAATGCGCCGGAGCTGGGCGGGCGTTTTCATTTTTGCCTGCGCCATACGCTCACCCTTCCTCCGAATCCCCCGCATTATCTGCAGGCAGCTCCTCGTATATGTCACGGAAAAGTGCCGGGGAAAGCCGCCCTATTGCCCCACATCCGTCACGGACAACATAGTATCCCACAGGCACCCTGAGTGGTTTTTCATGCGGGACACACAGGAAAAGCTCTGTCGGCGGAGCACCATGTTCCAGGGGCGCATAAAACAATATCCCTTTTTCAAACGCCTCCGCCGTTACCATCTTTTTGATGCATCTCATCCTTTATACCCATCCTTTCCGCTATCGCCCGTATCACGGGCACTGTCACGCCGTTCCCAGCCTGCTTATATAGCTGACTGTCGCTGTTCACCAGCGCGGCACGCTCAAAGTAAACGTCCTCCCAGCCCTGCAGCCGGAAACATTCCTTCGGGGTCAGCCGCCGTATCGCCACATAGCAGCCGTATTTTTCACACCATACTGCATAGGCAAAGCCGCCGTCCGGCAGTCCAACCATCACACCGGCATCATGCTTATCTGCCTTCAGGCAGCGGCTGACGCCTTCCAGCGGCTCCCTGTCAAAGCCTTCGCCAGCGTTCAGATACAGCCCCTTGGCAAATAAGGGCACCGTCACCCCCTGGTTACACGAAGTGTCAAGTGTATTCGCGATCCCCCTGCCAACCCTGCCGCGCCTTGTTTTGCTCTCCGGTGCCGCAAGATTGATAGAATCGCCTATCCCCGCATCCGCATAACCCTTTTTTGCTGCTTCTTTTACCTGTACCATCACCCCATGCCTGTCCTGCGCGGTCAACGTGAACATTGTTTCTCCGTTCTCCTTAAAACGCCGGCCCGTGCAGCCGCCTTTGGCGGCTGCTGCAACAGCGGCAAAGCCGCTGTACGTCTGCCGCTTTTTCACTTTGTCCGGCGTAAGCACAGGGACAGCAACGCCGCTTGTTTCCCCATGCCTGCCGCACACGCCCTTATTGCACCTTGCCTGCAGGCTGGACGCCGTTTCCGAAATCTCAAGCCCCGCCCCATAGCTCATATCACAGAACGCAGGCAGAATAACACTCGGCTCTAACCCGCCGCCCGCCATACTGTTAAGACATGGCGCAGTCCCCACGGGATCATATATCCTTCCCTGATTAGGATTTTTCCTTGTCTTAGTTAACAGATAATTCCCTATTTGAGAAACAGTATTTTCTCCGTCTGTTCCCTCGACAGGAAATATTTTGCGGGTACTTCGTCCTCTAAGACGTCCCACAATGAATACGCGCTCCCTGTTCTGCGGGACGTATCCGGCAGAGTTGATAACCTGCCATTCTGCGTCATACCCGACCGCGTCCAGCGCAACGAGAACGGCGAGGAAGTCGTATCCCCTGCTAACTGACAGTAAATTTCTAACGTTTTCAATAAATAAGTATGCGGGTCTATCTTCTTCTTCGAGATCGTTAACAAGCTGCATAATTCTGAAAAACAGGCTGCTCCTGCTCCCCCTAAGCCCTGCCTGCTTTCCGGCGACGCTGATGTCCTGGCAGGGGAACCCGAAACACCAGCAGTCGGCTTTTGGAATATCCCCTGCGAAAATCCTCCTGACGTCATTTGCATACCATTCCCCATACCTGTACTCCTCCTTTCCTGCCTCCGCCACGCGCCTGTTTTTTGGCAGCGCGGCGATCCTTTCCCTGTCCTCATCGGTCATTAAATGCATTGCTGTGTAGCTTGCGACGGCAAATTTGTCAAATTCGCAGAAGCCGATACACTTATGCCCTGCAAGCTCCATCCCCCGCCGAAACCCTCCGACCCCGGCGAAGAAATCAATAAATGTCAGCATAGTCCTGTATGCCTCCTCCCCTTCAAACACTTTCCCTGATCATCCGGCTGCGCCTGTTCTGTCCTCCCTCCCTGCAAAACAGTAAATGCCCGCCGCCTGTCCTCTGGCGGCTTCTCGCTCTCATGATACCTTGCCACAACGCATATCTGCCGCGCGGAAAAGTCCACCCATTCGACAGTTACAACCGTAAGCTCCATACCGTCTCTGGTTTCCAGCTTCTCCCCCCTCTTTACAAGCGCGGAGGGATTCCAGCCATAATCAATCAGGAAGATTTCCTGCAGCACGCGGCCCCTTGGCTCTTTTTCAAAATAGAGGCAGTTCCTTCTCCCTCCGTAACAGCTGCCGCCCTGCATGGAATACTTTTTGCA
Organism: uncultured Clostridia bacterium; assembly: GCA_947036475.1. Lineage (GTDB taxonomy): Bacteria > Bacillota > Clostridia > Lachnospirales > Anaerotignaceae > Anaerotignum_A. The sequence continues at coordinate 562 of CAMQRG010000177.1, read as the reverse complement.
CACATCACATTCGTACATCAAGGCTCACCTTCTGACCTTCTCCTTGTCCGGCTCACAGAAAAAATTATCTTCTCTTAGCATTTTAGCCCCAACCTTCAGCACATCCTCTTCTTTATAGGTTGCCAATACGTTCCTGTTAATGCTCACCTTTATGTTGAGGCAGTTGTCCATGCCGAACTCCCTCAGATTTTCTATGACGCTCTCCGTTTTCCCTGCCGGTATATGTGCTTTGGGAGGGGATGTCCTGTACCCTACTGTGCCAAATGTCAGCTGCTTGCTTTTGCCATCCAGGTCGGCACGGTGCCCATCTGTAAAATCCTGCACAAGCCCCGTCTGTTCCTTGACCGCCAGCCGCAGGGGCGTTGCCAGCTTGTCCGCCTCCGCCTTGGCGTCGTTTATCTTCATGTTCATTTCCGCGTCTATCGTGTCCAGCGCGATCTGGCACTCCGCGATCCTCCTCAGTGCAATGTCGACTTCGTCCCAGTCCCTTAATTCTATCTGTGCCGCTGCTTTTTTCGCCATATGTATGCTCCTTTCCGCTTATCTTCTTCTGTTGTCCCTT